>CANGLG010000090.1 GCA_947454395.1 Flavobacteriales bacterium | reverse complement strand
GGGAATTCATATCCTCTTTTCCAGATCAACTTGAAACCGAAGTGGGAGATCGTGGAATTCAGCTTTCGGGCGGACAAAAACAACGCATTGCGATTGCAAGAGCGATATTGAAAAATCCAACTATTTTAATTCTAGACGAAGCCACTTCTGCATTGGATTCTGAGTCTGAAAGACTTGTTCAGGACGCACTTGAAAAACTGATGGTCGGGAGAACATCAATTGTTATTGCTCATCGATTATCCACAATAAAAAATGCTAATCAAATCATCGTACTTCAAAATGGTGAAATAATTGAATCTGGAAATCATCAAGAACTAATACAAACAAATGGCACCTATGCCGAATTGGTCTCCTTGCAAACGATGAATAACTAATCAATAATCGCTTTTCTAGAGTTTTATTTACATTTATTTAATTTGGATTTACAAATAAAATGAGTAAATTTGTTACTCAATGTTAGAAGCATTAATAACTTCGAAGACGAGAATAAGATTGTTGGTTAAGTTTTTTCTAAATCCAACTATGAAATCGTATTTACGTCAACTTGCAGATGAGTTCGGTGAGAGTACCAATTCAGTACGTGTTGAACTAAATCGCTTAACAGAAGCCGGCATATTAGAAAGTAAAACAGATGGTAATACAGTTCTTTACCAGGCTAAATCTACTCACCCACTATTCCCCGAGATCAAAAGTATCGTTACCAAAATAATTGGAATTGATCATTTAATTGAAGAAGTTATTGAACGCTTGGGTTCAGTGGAATCGGCCTATTTAATAGGAGATTATGCCTCTGGAAAAGACACTGGAGTTATTGACATTGTGTTAATTGGAGAGATAAACAAAATCTATCTCCAAGAATTAATTGAAAAAGCTGAAGATTTAGTGCAACGAAAAATTCGTTACCTCGTAATGAACCAAGTTGAACTAAATGATTATTTAAAAAACTACAACGGTCATCTATTACTTGTTTGGAACAAGTAATAACTGATTGAAACCTATTTATTGCCTACTACTCACCGCAGCTTTCGCAAGAATGGCCTGTGACTGAGAATGGCGAAGCCGTTAGAAAACAATAATCATTTTTGCTTTATAATTGAACCAGACAAATCTTTGTTTATTTAAAAACAAAACTAATTTCTAAGTGAATATTTCAAAAAAAATAGTGGAAAATGATCATTGGACTGAAGTTATTCAGCCAAAAAAATCGGTTTTCAGTCTCAATTTACGCGAGATTTGGAACTACAAAGATCTAATTTGGATTTTTGTTCGGAGAGACATTGTTTCTGTTTACAAACAAACAGTATTAGGGCCTTTGTGGTTTTTCTTAGGTCCATTGTTCACAGTTTACACCTTCGTATTTGTTTTTAATCAAATAGCAAACATATCTACGGACAATGTTCCTGCACCTCTTTTTTATTTAGCAGGAACAACATTGTGGAATTATTTTCAAGCTTGTTTTACTAGTACTTCAAATACGTTTGTTAGTAACGCAAACATATTTGGAAAAGTCTATTTCCCTAGAATGGTTTCGCCAATTTCAATGGTAATATCTAATTTATTAAAGTTTGGGATACAATTATTAATGTTCTTTTGTTTTTGGATCTATTATTATAGTAAAAGTGAAATTAACCCAAACGGGTATCTCTTACTGCTTCCACTCTTAATTGTATTAATGGGTGGAATGGCGTTAGGTTTAGGAATAATAATCTCTTCATTGACAACTAAATACCGCGACTTGAGTTATTTCATTGGATTTGGAATTACATTATTAATGTATGCAACTCCAATTATTTATCCTGTTTCTGCAATTCCCGAGATGTATAAACCTTTTGTTATTTATAATCCAATTGCTCCAATAATTGAAACTTTTCGTTTTTCGTTCACAGGAGCAGGATATTTTTCATGGAGCGGTTTGGCCTACAGTTCAGTTTTTACGATTATTGTTTTGTTGATAGGTACATTGCTTTTCAATAAAATAGAACGAACCTTTATGGATACAGTTTAACTCATTTTGAATCAAATGACTGTCATACAAGTTGAAAATCTTTATAAACAATACCGACTTGGTCAAGTTGGTAGTGGAACATTACGGGATGATTTTGCTCGATGGTGGAATTCTCTATTGGGAAAGGAAGATCCTTTGCTAAAAATAGGAGAAATCAATGATCGAACAGCAGTAGCCACAAGTGATTATGTTCTTTCACTTCGCGACATTAATTTTAGTGTTCAAGAAGGCGAAGTATTAGGTATAATCGGGAAAAATGGCGCAGGAAAATCAACTTTGTTAAAAGTATTGTCTAAAGTAACGGCGCCCACTTCCGGACAAATTAAAATTAAAGGACGCGTAGCATCTCTTCTAGAGGTAGGGACAGGTTTCCATCCAGAACTTACAGGTAAAGAAAACATTTACCTCAACGGAGCAATCCTTGGAATGAAACGTCACGAGATAACTAGCAAACTTGATGAAATCATCGATTTTGCTGGTATTCAGCGTTATGTTGACACACCAGTAAAGCGGTATTCATCAGGAATGTATGTTCGCTTAGCATTTGCTGTTGCAGCTCATTTAGAACCTGAAATACTTATTGTTGACGAAGTATTGGCTGTTGGTGATGCGGAATTTCAACAAAAAGCAATTGGTAAAATGCAAGCTGTTAGCAAGCAACAAGGAAGAACAGTTCTTTTTGTCAGTCACAATATGGATGCAATTTCAAGATTATGCACTAGTTGTCTATATTTGAAAAATGGTGGACTTGAGTACTCGGGAAGAACTGATGATGTAATACAAAAATATTTAAGTGCAGAAACCAAAATAGTATCAAGCATAAAATACCAATCAGTTGATGCTCCAGGTTCTCGAATAGCCAGACTTATTGAAGCAAAAGTGATTAATGAACACTTTGTTTCAAAATTGAATTACAATATTGATGAAAAGATTGGGGTTAACTTGACATTTGAAGTGTTACAAGAAACAAATGATTTAATCGCTGGATTTAATTTGTACAACCAAATGGATGTTCACATCTTGAGTTCACACGATACGTTGAATCAAAATAAAACTTATAGTCCAGGAATATATAAGGCAACAGTATGGCTTCCAGAGAATTTTTTAACAGAAGGCATGCATTATTGTGGTGTGGCGGTAATGTCTTACAAACCATTTACTGTACATTTTCACGATGTTGAAAAAATTGGATTTAATATCTCAGATAAACAAAATGGGGAAACGGTAAGAGGAAATTATACTGGTGTTTTTCCAGGAGTAATTAGGCCAAAACTTACTTGGGATAAAATATAACGATTAATCATAAGAATGAGTAAAGATTTAGAATGGACTGGAGAGCGTTTGGTAACAGACGTAGAAGGTGTACTAGGTGTGGCTGAACACCTTCATAGATATGCACTAGCATGTGAATTTGTTAAAGGTAAAAAAGTTCTTGATATCGCTTCGGGTGAAGGTTATGGAAGTAATATATTGAGCAAAGTAGCCAGCCATGTTACTGGCGTAGACATTAGTGATGAAGCTGTTGAACACGCCAATCAGAAATATGCATCAGAATCAAGATTAGAATACAGAGTTGGTTCGGCTTCTAAAATCCCATTAGATGATGCTTCGGTAGATGTAGTTACATCTTTTGAAACATTGGAGCACACAACAGAACACGAAGAGTTTTTAAAAGAAATTAAAAGAGTTTTAGTTCCAGGTGGGTTACTTATTATGTCAACTCCGGATACTGTTCCTTACAAAGTGAGAGAGCCTATCAATCCTTATCACGTAAAGGAATTAACTACAGAGGAGTTTGAGCAATTGATTCAACGTCACTTTTCGAATTCTGAGTTCTTTTCCCAAAGATGCCTGATAGGTTCTTTTATTACTTCATTCAAAAATAAAGAAGCATGTTTCAAATCTTATTCAGGTGGTTATGCTCAAGTAAAAGAAGGATTTGGAAATGATGATACGTACGGAATTGCTTACTTTAATTTGGCATTTGCATCTGATAGCGTTGGGACTTTAGAAGGGGTTAACAGACATACCTTTTTTCAACATGTTCCAGATATGCTTAACGAATTTAAAGGAGCAAGGGGACTCATGTTTGAATTGCAAGAAACAAAAAAATTAGCCGACCGATTACATGAAGTCGAAAATTCAAAATCGTATAAGCTTGCACAGAAGCTTTCTAAAATTTTTAACTTCTACAAATAGTCAATGGATTTAAGGTACATAGCTCTTTATTTACCACAGTTTCATCCTATCAAAGAAAACAATGAATGGTGGGGTGAAGGTTTCACAGAATGGACCAATGTCACCAAGGCAAAACCACTTTTCAAAGGTCATCAACAACCAATTCTACCTGCCGATTTCGGATTTTATGATTTACGTTTAGAACAAACCCGTATTGAACAAGCTCAAATGGCTAAAGAATATGGTATTGACGGTTTTTGCTATTATCACTATTGGTTTCATGGAAAAAAATTGATTGAACGACCAGCAACTGAAATGCTTAATAGTAAAAAACCTGATTTTCCTTATTGCTTCTGTTGGGCAAATGAAACTTGGTCTCGACGTTGGATAGGCGATGAGCAGGAAGTACTTATGAAGCAAGAATACTCTGTCGAAGATGATCAAAATCATGCTGATTATCTTTGTCAATTCTTTTCAGATGAACGCTATATTAAAGTAGATGGTAGACCCGTGTTTGTCATATATAGACCAGGAGATTTACCCAATGCAACTCAAACAATAGATACATTTAAAAGTGTAGCCTTGTCCAAAGGTTTAAAAGAACCATTCATAGTCGCAAGTAATTCTCATCTTTGGGATAATGACCAATTACTTAGTTATGGTTTTGATGCGATCTTAAATTTCAGACCCCAACTTGGGATACTTCCATATGCTAATAACGATGAATTTGTTTGGGGAAGACTAAAAAGAAATTTGAAAAAGTACAAACTTTTTGACGGGAAAATGAAAGTGTTTGACTATCAAGAAGCAGTTGAGATTATGCAGATAATTGAACCTAAAAACTTTGATAAAGTAATTCCTTGCGCTTTCGTTGGTTGGGATAATACTGCAAGAAGAGGCGCAAAAGGGATTGTTATGCTCGACAACCAACCTGAATACTTTGAAAAAGAACTTTTGCGAATTACCGACAAGTTAAAAAAATCAAACTCGAACAGCAATTTGTTATTTATAAATGCTTGGAACGAATGGGCAGAGGGAAATAAATTGGAGCCGGATTCAAAATTGGGTAAAGAACATTTAGAAGTAGTTAAAAAAATCAAGTGTTCGTTATGAGTAATACACTACGAGCTTTAGCAATTCATTTGCCACAATTCCACCCCATTCCGGAAAACGATGAATGGTGGGGAAAGGGATTTACCGAATGGAGAAATGTTGCTAAAACAACACCTAGGTTTGAAGGACATTATCAACCTCATCTTCCGGCTGATTTAGGTTTTTATGATTTACGAGTGAGGGAAAGTCGAATTGCACAAGCTGAAATGGCTAAAGAGCATGGCATTTCTGGTTTTTGTTATTACCACTATTGGTTCAATGGGCGCCAAGTTTTAGAAACACCGGTTAAAGAAATACTAAAATCCAAAGAACCTGATTTTCCTTTTTGCCTTTGTTGGGCAAATGAAAATTGGACAAGAAACTGGGACGGCATGTTTAACGATGTGTTGCTTGAACAAAAATACTCAACTGAAGATGATGTAAATCATATCCGTTTTTTATTTCAGTTTTTTGAAGACAAACGATATATTACTGTTGATGAAAAACCTGTGTTTATTGTTTATAGAACTGAACTATTTCCAGACATTAAGCGAACTGCTGAGGTTTGGAGAGAGGAAGCTATCAAAGCTGGTTTTAAAGGCTTGTATTTAATTCGTTGTGAAAATTTTACAACCAACGTTGATCCTGAAACAATAGGCTTCGATGCATCTTTTAATTTCTTTCCGAATCATTATGGTTTACCTCTTTATATTATTCCCGGAAAAATTGAACAAAAACTGCATGAATGGGGAATAAAAAAATCACCTTATTTGGAAGATTTAATCTGGAATTACAAAGATATAGTTGATAAGCAAATTAACAATCCTCAAACAGTTGACTATAAACGTTTTCCAGGCTTAACTCCAATGTGGGATAATTCTGCAAGAAGGAAAAAAAATGCAATGATTTTGAAAGACTCATCTCCCGTAGAGTATGGTCGATGGTTAAAGCACATAGCTGAAACTTTTGAGCCTTTTTCTAAAGATGAAAATTTTATTTTCATCAATGCTTGGAACGAATGGGCAGAAGGGAATCACTTGGAGCCCTGCCAAAAATGGGGTAAAAGGTATTTGGAGGTAACAAGGGATGTATTAGTTTAAGAAAATGATGTTTTGGTATCTGTTATAGTCCCAAATTACAACCACGCAAAATTCATAAAAGAACGTTTAGACTCTATTTTTAGTCAAACATATCAAGACTTTGAGCTAATAATTTTAGATGATTGTTCAACAGATTCTAGTAGAGAAATCATTGAAAGCTATCGTCAATTACCAAATGTTTCAATTTATTATAACACGAAAAACTCCGGAAGCCCTTTTAAGCAATGGAAAAAAGGGATTAAACTGGCAAAAGGGAAATACATTTGGATAGCAGAGAGTGATGATGTTGCCGAGCCAAACTTTTTAGAAACGATGGTTCAAAAATTAAAAGCAGGACATTGTCTTGCTTATTGTCGTAGCGGCGACATTAATGAAGGTGGTGAAATAAAAAGTGACTTCTTTTGGGCGGATGGCCTAGATGAAAATCGCTGGAAAAGTGATTACGAAAACAATGGTATAGACGAAATAAAAAACTTTCTTGTATATCGATGTACCATTCCAAATGCTAGTGCTTGCGTGTTTGAAAAAAAATATGCACCCTTGGATTGCGAATTCGATAAAATGCGGTTTTGTGGAGATTGGTTATTTTGGATTAAATTACTGGAAAAAACAAGCCTTGGATATTCCGCTAAAACACTAAGTCATTTTCGACATCATGAGGAATCTACTCGAAATAAAAAGTCACCGAGGCAAGAATTGAAGAAAAAATTAGAAATCATATCCATTGTTGAATCGACTAGAATAAAATACAGATTGGGTCTTCCTAATGAAAATGAATATAAATTATATGATTGGGTTATAAAAGGATTTTATAGAGAATTAATGATTCCCAAGGAACTAAAACATAAACTAATATTTTTTACAAATAGATACTTTCCAGATTTTTACAATCGTTATAGACAGTTGCTTAAGAAATGAATGAGTATCATCATATTGCAATAGCTCCTGACAATAATTACATCCATCATGGAATTGCAATGCTGCATTCTTTATATAAATCAAACCAAAATCTAAATTTTTACATTCATATTTTAGATAGTGAACTTAATTTTAAAAATAAAATTAAGCTGAAATTATTTTTAAAAAGAGCAAAGTTTAAGTATAAAATATATCCAATTGACCATTCAAAAATTTCGAATGCACCAATAAGTAATCACATTTCAATTGCAGCATATAATAGACTTTTAATATCATCATTACTCAGTAAAGAAATTGATAAAGTACTATATTTGGATTGTGATTTGATTATTTTAAATGATTTATTGGCACTGTTTGAGATACAATTGAATTCTAATTATTTAGGCGCAGTTGAAGAAGTAGTTAATGAAGAAGTTAAACTTAGATTGGAAATTAAAAATAACTATTTTAATTCTGGTGTATTATTAATAAATCTAAACCAGTGGCGAATATTAAATTTTGAAAGTAAATTAATTCATTTCATAAATAACCAAAAAGAAAAAATAGTTTCGCATGACCAAGACACTTTAAACTTTTGCGCTAAAGGGAAATGGCTTAAACTTGACTACACATACAACGTCACACATTTCTTTTATTATCCAGAAAAATACTCACATAATTATTTTAATATTTCAAATGAAGAGTATCTTGATATCAAATCCAATCCTGTTATAATTCATTTTACAAGCCAAGATAAACCATGGACCTTGGAGAGCACACATCCCAAAAGTGATTTGTATTTTAAATATATTCTTTCGTTTAATCAAATTCTATTTAAAAAGTTTTAACTTTTTGTTTTGAAAGAACTTATAAACATAGCCATAACACCTGATGACAATTATGCCCATCATGGATTAACGATGTTGAATTCTTTGCATTTAAATAATAAAAAAATAAAATTTAGAATTCATATAATTGACAATGGAATTAGTTTGAAAAACAAGATAAAATATATTTTATTCTTTCTCAGAAGGGGAATAAAATTCAAATTTTACAAGATTAATTTTAATGAAATAAAAAATGCACCAATTAGCGATCACATTTCAATTGCTGCTTATAGTAGATTGTTTTTATCTTCAATAATTCCTAATAACATCTCCAAAATAATCTACTTAGATTGTGATTTAATTATTCTAAAGGAAATTAATGAATTATTTTATTTAGAAATAAACGAAAATTATGTAGGTGCAATAAGAGAAATTGTATCCAAAGAAACTTTGGAACGTTTAGAAATTACAAATTCAAATTACTTTAATTCAGGTGTTCTAATTGTAAACTTGGAAAAATGGAGAAAAGATAAAATAGAAGAAATATTAATAGAATTTGTTAACAAATATCCTGAAAAAATCAAATTTTGGGACCAAGATGTACTTAATTTCTGTTTTAAAAAAAAGTGGTTTATGGTGGATTTTAAATTC
>CANGLG010000089.1 GCA_947454395.1 Flavobacteriales bacterium | reverse complement strand
TTTGATTTTTATTCACTTCGAATGAAATATCTTTTAAAACTTCAATGTCAGGACGTTGTGGGTAGGAGAAACGCACATTTTCAAATTTAATCTTTCCGAAAATTGGTAATTTCGAAGCTCCTTTATTTTGCTCTTTTTCAGTATTTTCATTTATAATATTCATTAAGTTTTCAGTAGAACCGATGGCCTTTTGAATACTGGCATACAAATCAGGAAGCGAACCGACAGATGCGCCCATCATTATTGTAAAGAGAACAAATTGATAAAAACCTTCACTTGATAGTTGTGGATTTTTACCTTGAGTCATTAACAAACCTTGCCAAACAATAAAAACTATTGCGCCAAACAAACAAAAGATGATAAACGAAACAAATACTCCTCTCCATAGACCACTTTTGACATTTAAATCACGTGTTTGTTGCGTGGATTTTTTGAATTTATTGAGAATAAATATTTCATTGGTAAACGATTTTACGTTGGAAATACCTGTCAAAGCTTCTTCAATTATTGAATTTGATTGCGCTGTAAAATCTTGTGCCTCCTTACTTAACCTTCTAATGTAACGACCAAAGATTACTGCAATAATGGCCATAACTGGAACTGTGCCCAACATAATTAACGCGAGTTTCCAAGAGATAAAAATTAAAAAAGCAATCCCCCCTAAAATAATTATTACTTGCCTAAAAAACTCAGCAATTGTGGTACGAAGTGTCTCTTGAATTTGCGTAATATCAGCTGAAACACGACTAGTCAGCTCACCAACTTTACTTCGATTAAAAAAGTCCATTGGCATATATATCAACTTTGAAAATGCGTCATTTCGCATATCTCTAAGTGTGTTCTCCGTTACATTATTAAACATTACTACGCGTATGAAAGAAAAAAGTGCCTGGAATGCGAATAGAACGAATAGGGAAAAAGCAACGTTGTTTACATTGTTCATGTCTATAGAGCGAATGCTTTCACTTAAATTCTGATTATTTCCTGTTGAACCAAGTAATTTACCCATGAGGTAAGGGAAAATCAATCCAGCACTCGTAGAAAGAAATAAAAATATCCATCCAACAAAGAAAACCAATGAATAGGGTTTTAAATAACTGAAAATTCCTTTCGCTGTTTTTAGACTCTCTTTGCTAAGCTTTGGTTTTTTTTCTTGATTTTTTTTCGGTCGGAGCATCTTTAATTAATGAATTGCAAAAATAGAGGATTTATTTGTTCTGTGATTTTTTTCTTCTCCATGTATATGTTAAGTTTGTAAAAAAATGGGACAAAATAATTTTTTTAAAAAGGGTTTGAATTAAAGAAAAATATCATATCTTTGCATTCCTTAAAATTGAAAAACTACATTAAGTTAAGATATCATGAAAAGAACGTTTCAACCATCGGTAAGAAAAAGAAGAAACAAGCACGGTTTCCGTAGCAGAATGGCAACTAAAAATGGTCGTCGCGTTTTAGCAGCTCGTCGTCGTAAAGGCAGAAAGAAACTGAGTGTTTCTGATGAGACAATGCACAAGCGTTAATTTCGATAAAAATATTATTACAAGCCCTGCGGTATTCCGTAGGGCTTTTTTGTTTTGATGTAAATCCATTTACCTAAATTCTAAAACAAAAAAAGTTCCACAGGCTACCTGTGGAACTTTTCAAAAACGATTTAGCAAATTATACTAACACCTTCGGTGCAGCGGCTAAAATTTCGGAGCTAGTTTCAGTTGCAAATTTCTCGAAATTCTTAACGAATTTACCTGCCAAATTATTAGCGGTTTGATCATATTCTGATTTATCAGCCCAGGTATTTCTTGGATTCAATAGTTCTGAAGGAACTCCTTCACAAGAAGTTGGGAATGAAAGATCGAATACAGGTAATTTCTCAAAAGTCACATGATTTAATTTTCCTGTAAGCGCAGCTGTAATCATTGCTCGAGTGTATGAAAGTTTCATTCGACTTCCAACACCATATGAACCTCCTGACCAGCCCGTGTTGATTAACCAAACATTAATATCAGTTCCTTCTAATTTCTCTCCTAACAATTTTGCATACTTAGCAGGGTGCAACGGCAAGAAGGCAGCTCCAAATCCTGCTGAAAAAGTAGTTGTTGGTTCTGTAATGCCAACTTCTGTACCTGCAACTTTAGCTGTGTAACCAGACATAAAGTGATACATTGCTTGTTCATTTGTCAATTTAGAAATTGGAGGCAAAACACCAAAAGCATCAGCAGTTAAAAAGAAAATATTTTTAGGTGCGCCTCCAATTGAAGGTACAGCTATATTGTCTATGTGATGAATTGGGTAAGAAACACGCGTATTTTCGGTGATACTTCCGTCTGTGTAATCAGGTGTTGAAGATTCATTTTCAAATCCAATATTCTCTAGTAAAGCACCAAATTTAATCGCGTCAAAAATTTGAGGTTCTTTCTCTCTTGATAAATCAATTGTTTTTGCATAACAACCACCTTCAAAGTTGAAAACTGAATCCTTTGACCATCCATGCTCGTCATCTCCAATTAATCTACGGTTTGGATCTGATGACAAAGTTGTTTTTCCTGTTCCGGATAAACCAAAGAAAATAGCTGTATCGCCATCATTACCAATATTTGCTGAACAATGCATTGAAAGAACATTTTTCTCATGAGGTAAAATAAAGTTCAATGCCGAGAAAATGCCTTTTTTTATCTCACCAGTGTATCCAGTTCCACCAATTAGAATCATTTTCTTAGTGAAATTCAAAATTGCAAAATTGTGCTGTCTTGTTCCGTCAATTGCTGGGTCGGCTTTGAAACTCGGAACACATACAACATGCCATTCCGGATTAAAAGTTTCCAATTCCTCATCAGATGGACGAAGAAACATGTTGTAAGCAAATAAATTTGACCAAGGCAATTCTGTCACAACGCGAATATTCATTTTGAAATTATCGTCTGCACATGCATAAGCATCACGTACATAAACGTCTTTTTCATTTAAATAAGCTTTCATTCTGTTGTAAAGCGCATCAAATTTTTCTGGTGTAAAACCAATATTGATATCACCCCACCAAACTGCATTTTCAGTTTTTTCATCTCGTACAATGAAACGGTCTTTTGGTGACCTACCAGTAAATTCACCTGTTTCGATGGCAAGTGCTCCTGTGTCAGTTAAAATACCTTCACCGGTAATAATACAATCTTCAATCAACTCAGCAGGAGTCAAATTCCAAAACTGAGTCCCAAGGTTCGCAAGGCCGATAGATTTTCCTAAATCAGCGTTAGATCCAAATTTCCCTGTTAATTCCATATTAAAAATTTCTTAGCAGTAGCTATGTTTCGCTGCAAAATTAAGTTTATCATTTGGAAGAAAACCTGATTTTTGTTAGTTTTTTCCAACAAGTGTTTTTACTCGTGTTAATAAATTGATTTAATTCTTGCCTTTTGGCATTGCGTTTGACAATAAAAATCCAATTACATTTTTATGTTGATATTAATTAACGCCTAGTTTCTAAATTCCGCAAAGGATTGGATACTTTTGTATAAAAGCTAAAATAATGATTTCTAAACTTGGATTTTATGGCCGTAGTGTCTTGATAATTAGTTCTGTTTTGCTGTTTTCATTTTGTGTTAATCAAAAAAGAGGTAGCTACAAATTTCCAAAAGCACCAACTACTTGGTATTCAAAGGAGTTTACATCCTTAAATGGATTAAAGTCTTTTGAACAAGCTTTAGCTTTTGAAAAATCACTAGTTGTTCTGAAAAATGAATCTAATGTCCTTCCTTTGGGTAATCTCAAATGTAATATTTCCCTTTTAAGTATTGGTGGTAGTCCACTGGAATTTAAAAAAGGAATTGAATTATTTTCTAATGTTCATTCAATTCAAGTTCCAAATTCAGAATTAATCTCCAATGAGGAATATGAAAGTCTTGATAAGAGTGATTTTCTAATTGTTAGTTTTCATGCTAACGATAAAAATAAATTTTCTGATTCTTTAAAAAGTACGGTTTTGAATCATTTGCCTGATCATGCTAAAAAAATACTTGTTGTATTTGGGGAAAGTGAGTTTTTGAATCATTATAATCCGAAAGCATTTGATGCGGTTATACTAGCACATGAAAACCATGAAATTGCTCAAATCAGAACGGCACAATTGATTTTTGGCGCGATTGGAACATCCGCAAAATTAAATCATACCCTCAACATGTTTCCAAATGAGAGCGGTGTGGAAATTAAATCAAACGGTCGCTTGAAATTTGCTTATCCTGAAGAGGTGGGAATTGAATCAGAAAAATTGAAAAAGATTGATGAAATTGCATTGAATGGAATCACAACAGGTGCTTATCCAGGATGCCAAATAGTTGTGGCAATTGAAGATAAAATCATTTTCAGGAAAAGTTATGGTTCTCAAACGTACCAAAACAAAAGTCAAATTGTAAATGATACGAATGTATATGATATTGCCTCGGTTACGAAAATAGCAGCCTCCACTTTATTAGCGATGAATTTGCATTGGAAAAAAGATTTTGATCTAAATAAATCACTTGGGGATTATATTCCGGAGGTGACTGGTAAATCAGAATATAGTTCAATCGTTATTCGTGATATGATGGCGCATCAGGCAGGATTAACACCATGGATTGCTTTTTATAAAAGAACACTTAAAAATGGACAATTAAACCCAGATATTTATTCTTCTGTCGAAAAAGAGGGGTTTGAATTAAAAGTTGCGGATGGTGTTTACATGAAAAGAAGCTATGTCGACAGCATGTACAAACAAATAACTAGTACTCCTTTAGGAATAAAAAAATATGAGTATTCTGATTTGTGCTATTATTTTACTCAGAAAATTTTAGAAAAACAGATAGGTAAGCGACAAGACATGTATTTACTTGAAAATATATACAAACCAATGGGATTAAGGTATGCACGTTATTTACCTTTGAACTATTTTGAAAAAACAAACATTGTTCCCACAGAAAAAGACATGGCGTTTAGAAAACAATTACTACATGGTACGGTTCATGACCCAGGTGCCGCTATGCTCGGTGGCGTAGCTGGACATGCAGGTTTATTTTGTAACGCAACTGATTTAGCCAGTATTATGCAAGTTTTCTTAAACAAAGGAAATTATGGTGGAATGCAATTTTTCGACGATCAAACAACAAATGAATTTACAAAACAACAATTTCCAGGAAATAGGAGAGGAGCCGGTTTTGATCGTCCTAACGCCAGTGGAGGAGGTACATGTGATAAATTAGCTTCACCGCAAAGTTTTGGTCATTCCGGATTTACAGGGACTTTGGCGTGGGCAGATCCAAAAGATAAGGTGATTTTTGTATTTCTTTCAAATAGGGTTCATCCAGATCAAGATAATTGGAAGTTACGCGATATGGGTATCAGAACCGAAATTCAGCATGTTGTTTACGAAGCCGTAAATTCTAGAAAAAAGAATTAATCTAAAATTCGAAAATAAAATTTTTGATTAGTTGAATTCCCACCTCATGGCTTTTTTCAGGATGATATTGAACGCCTACAATATTGTTTTTTTGTACCGCTGAAACAAACTCACTTTCATAAAACGTTGTATGCAAAACATCATTTTTGTCATTAGGTACAAAATGAAAAGAGTGGACAAAGTAAAATTCCGGATTTTCAGGAAGATACTTGTTTATTGCACTTTCTTTTTTTATAAAAATATTGTTCCACCCTGTGTGAGGGATTTTATATCTCAATTTGTCGTTCACTGAAAATTCTTTAACCGTTGCATCAATCCAACCCAATCCTTCTGAATTTCCTTCTTCGCTTGAATTTGCCATCAATTGCATTCCAAGACAAATCCCTAGAATTGGAATTTTTTTATGAATAACAACTTCATTCAGTACATCAATTAATTTTGATTCTTTAAGTTGGTTCATTGCTTTTCCAAAATGCCCAACTCCCGGTAAAATCAATTTTTCTGCTTTGAGAATTGTTTCCGGGTTGTCAGAAATTTCAAACTCAACACCTAATAATCTCAGTTTTCGAGCAACAGAATGAATATTCCCCATTTTGTAGTCAACAATTACAACTTTCATGGTTCAAAGATATTCAGTTTGAATAAACTCCTAATATGTTGGAGTATAATTCTTTGAGAAATCAATTTTTGAAATTAACTTTACCACCATGTTTCGACCAAGAATAATACCGGTGCTGTTATTGAAAAATCAAGGATTGGTAAAGTCTATTGGTTTTAAAAACTACAATTATATCGGAGATCCAATGAATGCAGTTAAAATTTACAATGAATTAAAAGCTGATGAATTGGTTTTTCTTGATATAGAAGCAACTAATCAGAATCGTTTGATTTCACTTGATTTTGTCAAAGAAGTAGGAGAGGAGGCTAACATGCCTTTTGCAGTTGGAGGAGGAATAAATTCTTTAGATGACATTCGTAAAGTTACAAATGCAGGCGCAGAGAAAGTAGTTATAAATTCAGCAGCAATTAACCCGGATTTTATAGAAAATGCTGCGAAGGAATTTGGTTCTTCTACAATAGCGGTCTGCATAGACGTAAAAAAGAAATTTTTTGGTGGCGTGAAAACTTGGACTAATTCCGGTTCAAAATCTACTTCATTTAACCCGGTAGAATTTGCTATAAAAATGCAAAATGCCGGAGCAGGGGAAATCATTATTCAATCTATTGAGCGTGATGGATCAATGAATGGCTATGACATTGAATTGATTCGTTCAGTTTCGGAAATAGTTACTATTCCAGTTGTAGCACTTGGTGGAGCAGGAAAAATTAGTGATTTGCAAGAAGCGGCAAAAAAAGGTTATGCGAATGGTCTAGCTGCAGGAAGTATGTTCGTTTATCAAAGTTCAAAAAGAGGTGTATTGATAAACTATTTATCTGACGGGGAGAAAAAACAAGTTTTGCTCTAATAAAAACTAGAAGTTTAATTTTTCCAAATCTAATTTTAATCCGTCCTCGGCAATCATTGTTTTTTCAAAAACAGATTTTGCTTCATTCAAATGAACGATAGTGTCTGAATATCTTGATGAGATATGTCCGAGTATTAAAGCTTTAACTCCCGCTTTAATTGCAATATCAGCTGCTTCGCGTGCAGTGGAATGATAAGTTTCTTTTGCCCGAACTTTATGTGTTTCAACAAAGGTGGCTTCGTGATAGAGTAAAGTTGAATCCTTGATTATTGGTATTAATTTTTCTGAATAAGCAGTGTCTGAACAATAGGAATAAGATAAACTTTGTTTTGGAGGAAATGTATATTTTTTAAAGTCTAATTTTTTTCCTTTTTCATTCAAGGGAGATTCCCCTTTTTTTAGTCGATGGAAAAATTCAAAGGGGATGTTGTCTTCTTTCAATGCTTCGGCATTCAATCTGTATTCTTTCGGCTTTTCCTGAATTCTAAATCCGCAAGTTGGTATGCGATGTTTTAAAGGAAAACTTGTGATTTGAATTAATTTGTCTTCAAAAATCAAATGTTCTTTATCATCCGAAATGGGCACAAATTTTAATCCGAAAGTGAGTTTATGTCCTCCGCATTCTAAAATGTTTTTTAGCAAAGTTTCTAGAATTGCAGGTCCATAAATGGTAACACCCTGATTTCGACCTAATAAATTCATGGTGCTTAACAAACCTGGAAGTCCAAAAAAATGATCACCGTGCAAGTGTGAAATAAAAATATGCGTGATACGTTGAAAAGGAATTCCGAATTTCCGAAGCTGCATTTGAGTTCCTTCGCCACAATCAATCAGAATATGACGATTGTTGCAAAAAATATATTGAGAAGTTGGATTTCTTTTTCCGGTTGGTAGGGCTGCGCCACTTCCTAAGATAGTAACAGTGAAACTCACGAATTTATTTCAGCAAGAACGATTTCTTTTGTTTCTCCAATACTTAAAACCCGGTCAAGTTGCGCAATTTCAATCATTTTTCGAACATTTGGTTGCAATCCACAAAGTGAAAATGAACCATTTGTATCTTTACATAGGCGGTTGGCTACCAAAATCGCACTTAATCCAGATGAGTCACAGTATTTTGTAGAAGAAAGGTCTAAGATTAATTCGTTGTTCCCATTTTTATTCAAATGAAGAAATTGAGCCTTTAACTCTGGTGCATTTGAAGCATCTAGCTTGTCAACATTCGACTGAACGATGATAATTTTGCCTTTTAGTTCTGTTGAAAAATTCATAGCCGCTGTTTTGTCAAATGTAAAAAAAATTACCTTTCGATTTTCGATGCTAACAAATAAATTACTGCCATACGAATCGCAACACCATTTTCAACTTGTTGAAGTATAATACTTTGCTTGGAATCGGCAACATCACTCGTGATTTCTACACCTCTATTGATTGGGCCAGGATGCATCACAATTATTTCTTTTGAAAGCGAATTTAGTATTTCCTTATTCAGACCAAACTGCATCGAGTACTCTCTTAAGGAAGGGAAGTATTTAATGTCTTGTCTTTCAAGTTGAATTCTTAACATGTTTGCCACATCACACCATTCCAAAGCTTCGATGAGGTTGTGAGAAACTTTGACACCTAAATCTTCAATGTATTTCGGAATCAAGGTAGTTGGTCCGCAAACCATCACTTCAGCTCCTAATTTTTGAAGACAATAAATATTTGATAGGGCAACACGTGAATGAAGAATATCTCCAACAATAACAACTTTTTTCCCTGCTACAGTGCCTAGTTTCTCTCGAATCGAGTATGCGTCTAGTAATGCTTGTGTTGGATGTTCGTGTGTTCCGTCACCGGCATTGATTACTTTTGCTTTGATCTTTTTTGATAGAAATTCTGCAGCACCAGGACTTGCATGACGCATAACAACCATATCCACTTTCATCGATAGAATGTTGTTAACTGTATCGATTAACGTTTCACCTTTTTTAACGGAACTTCCTGAAGCACTGAAATTAATAATATCGGCCGAAAGTCGTTTTTCTGCTAATTCAAAGGAAAGTCTTGTTCTCGTTGAGTTTTCAAAAAAGATGTTTGCAATCGTGATATCTCTTAAAGTCGGTACTTTTTTAATTGGACGATTGATAACTTCTTTGAAACTGTCAGCGGTTTTAAAAATTAATTCGATGTCCTCTTTCGTGAGGTTTTTAATTCCTGTTAAATGATCAACGCTGATATTATTCATTATTTTCCTTTGTAAATAATACTATTTTATCTT
>CANGLG010000088.1 GCA_947454395.1 Flavobacteriales bacterium | reverse complement strand
TCACCCATGGTCCGCGTGTCATGTGCTCCATTCCACCGGCAATGTATAAATCTCCCGCGCCATCTTTGATTGCCCGTGCCGCGTTTATTGTAGCTGCCATTCCAGATGCACAAAGTCTGTTTACTGTCTCCCCAGCAACTTCAATGGGCAATCCTGCTAAAAGACCGGCCATTCTGGCAACATTTCGATTGTCTTCTCCAGCTTGATTAGCGCAACCTAAAATCACATCTTCAATGGCTTTTAAGTCTAAATTGGGATGTCTTTCTATTAAACTTTTTATAGCATGAGCCGCTAAATCATCAGCTCTTACATTTGACAATGTTCCTCCAAAACTTCCAATTGCTGTTCGAATTCCATCGACAATGTAAACCTCTTTTGACATAAATATCTTTTTTTCAAAGTTAAAATTTATTCTTTCAAGACAAAGTAATCTTTTTTTCAACAACGCCTGTTTTTAAATGTTAAACTTGGCTTGTCTTTGATGCCTAAAATAATTGTAAGTTCGTGAGGTAAATACCAAATATGAACTTTTGCCCTGTTTGTTTAGATAAACACACCATTAAGATATACAAAGACACGCTTTTTTCTTGTCAAAACTGCTCGCATGTATGGGCTGACTTAACATTGGATGAAGAACAATTACGGATTTTGTATGCTGAGAACTATTTTAAAGGTGAGGAATATGCTGATTACCTTGCAGATAAATTAATTCTTCAATCAAATTTCTCAAAAAGATTAAACTCTCTTAGACGTCTTCAAGATTCACCAACTTTTAATAATGTATTAGAAATTGGTTGTGCTTATGGCTTTTTTGGTGATTTAATTAAACAAAAAAATCCAAAAGGAAAGTACATGGGATTCGATATTTCAAAAGAAGCTGTAGAATACGCAAATCAGCATTTCGGAAACAATTTCTCGTCTCAAAATTATTTGGTTTCAAAGAGTCCTGAAATACCATACACCGATGTATTTATGTGGGATGTAATTGAACATTTACCTAATCCCATCGATTTCATAGAAAAAGTTTCTACCGAAACAACAAGTGGAAGTCGGATTTACATTACTACAGGAGATATTTCCGCTTGGTTACCTAGAAAACAAAAAGACAAGTGGAGAATGATTCACCCTCCAACACATGTTCATTATTTTACAAAAAAATCGATTTCCAAGTTATTAAGACAATATGGATTTCAAGCGGAAAAAATCTCATATCCACCAGTTAGTCGTTCTATACGCGTGATCTTTTATTCTTTATTTATGCTGAACAAAAAGCCTGGGAATTTCACAAATTGGATTTATAATTTAATCCCAGAAAAAGCCTCTATTCGCATAAACACAAGAGATATTATGTTTGTTGTTGCCAAGAAATACTAGTTTATGACTACTTTATTAAACGAATTTCAAATTGCTTTCTTTAGTGAATTATTAGCCGAACGTTTTATTACAATTCCCGATCAACGAATTGAATATGGATCGGATGAAACAGAAGATTATAATTTCCCACCGAGTGCTGTACTTAAGCCAATTTCAGTGGAGGAAGTTTCTGAAATAATGAAATTTTGTTTCAAAGAAGGAATTCCTGTGACTCCAGCAGGAGCCAGAACCGGATTAAGTGGTGGTGCACTTCCAACACACGGAGGAATATTAATTTCAATGGAAAAATTCAATAGAATCCTTGAAATTGATGAAAATAACCATCAAGTAACCACAGAACCTGGTGTAATTACACAAGTATTGCAAGATGCAGTTAAAGAAAAAGGGTTGTTTTACCCTCCAGATCCAGCAAGTAAAGGCTCATGTTTTATTGGTGGCAATGTATCTGAAAATTCAGGGGGTCCAAAAGCTGTAAAGTACGGAGTTACAAAAGATTATGTATTAAACCTTGAAGTAGTACTTCCAAACGGAGAAATTATCTGGACAGGTGCAAATGTTTTAAAAAATGCAACAGGATATAATTTGACACAATTAATTGTTGGCTCTGAGGGTACACTCGGAATTATTACAAAAATTGTATTAAAATTAATTCCTCACCCAACAAATGACATGTTGATGTTGGTGCCATTTTTCGACGCACAAAAAGCGTGTGAAGCAGTTGCTGCAATTTTTAAAGCGGGAATCACACCTAGTGGATTGGAATTCATGGAACGAGATGCATTAATTTGGACAAAAGACTTCATTGGTGAAAGCTCCATCGCTATCGCAGACAATCACCAAGCTCATCTTTTGATTGAAGTGGATGGATTCAATCAAGATCAACTCATGCTCGAATGCGAAAAAATCCTTGCCGTTCTCGAAAAATTTGAAACAGACGAAATACTTTTTGCAGATTCAGAGGCACAAAAAAATACGCTCTGGAGTTTGAGAAGAAAAGTAGGTGAAGCTGTTAAATCACAATCAATTTACAAGGAAGAAGACACAGTTGTTCCAAGATACGAATTACCAAAGCTACTATTTCACGTGAAAGAAATCGGTAGAAAATATGGCTTTCATTCCGTTTGTTATGGACATGCCGGCGATGGAAACTTGCATGTCAACATCATAAAAGGTGATTTATCGGATGAAAAATGGGAAAACGAACTGCCAATTGCTATTCGAGAATTATTCACTAAAGTTGTAAAACTAGGCGGTACTATTTCGGGCGAACACGGAATTGGCTTGGTACAAAAACCTTATATGGATATTGCTTTTCCAGAATTCACATTAAATTTAATGCGTGAAATCAAGCGCGTTTTTGATCCCAAAGGGATATTGAATCCAGGAAAGATTTTTTAGTAGGTATTATTATTTTTTGAAACTAAAAATTTATCCATCCTAATTATCAAAAGTAATTATTAATTCCCTATCTTTGCACTCTTAAACTAAGGTCACACCTCTTTTTGTGACATTTTTTACTAACCACTTTCAGAAATAAGAGGGTTCTGAAATACAAATTTTTAAAGCCAAATGGCAAATTCTATTAACCCGCAGGGATCTGCAGATTTTGATTGGGAAGCTCTACAATTAGATGGCTACACCAAAGTTCAACGTTCAGAAATGTCTGATCGTTATGAAAAAACCCTTACTTCTATTAACGAAAAAGAAGTTATTCAGGGAACAGTTGCAATGCTTAACAAGAAAGAAGTAATCGTTAACATCGGTTATAAATCTGAAGGTGTTGTTGCAGCAAATGAATTCCGCTACAACCCGGATTTAAAGGTTGGAGATACCGTTGACGTTTATGTTGAATGTCGTGAAGACAAAACAGGTCAATTGATTGTTTCTCACAGAACAGCTCGTATGCACAGTGCATGGATTCGTGTTAATGACGTATTGCGTTCAGGAGAAATTATTACAGGTTTTGTTAAATGTAGAACTAAAGGTGGACTTATTGTTGACGTATTTGGAATCGAAGCGTTCCTACCAGGTTCTCAAATTGATGTTAAACCAATCCGTGATTACGATGTATATGTTGGTAAAAACATGGAATTCAAAGTTGTTAAAATCAATGAGGAATTCAGAAATGTTGTTGTATCACACAAAGCGTTAATCGAAGCGGAATTAGAAGAGCAAAAGAAACAAATCATCTCTGGATTAGAGAAAGGACAAGTATTGGAAGGTATCGTGAAAAACGTAACTTCTTACGGTGTATTTATCGATCTTGGAGGTGTAGATGGTTTGATACATATTACAGACCTTTCTTGGGGACGTGTTACGCATCCTGAAGAATTATTAGAGCTTGACCAAAAAATCAATGTAGTAATCCTTGACTTTGATGATGATAAAAAACGAATCGCTCTTGGTTTGAAACAATTACAACCACACCCATGGGATTCTTTAGATGCTAACCTACAAGTTGGTGATAAAGTTTCAGGAAAAGTTGTTGTGATGGCTGATTACGGTGCATTTATCGAAATCGCTGCTGGAGTTGAAGGTTTGATCCACGTGTCAGAAATGAGTTGGTCACAACATTTACGTTCTGCACAAGATTTCATGAATATTGGTGATACAGTTGAGGCTGTTATCTTAACATTGGATCGTGAAGAAAGAAAAATGTCTTTGGGTATTAAACAATTAATGCCAGATCCATGGAATGACATCGAAGTGAAATACTCTGTTGGTTCTAAACACAAAGCAAAAGTTCGTAACTTCACTAACTTCGGTGTTTTCGTTGAGTTAGAAGAAGGAGTTGACGGTTTAATTCACATCTCTGACCTATCTTGGCAAAAGAAAATCAAACACCCATCAGAATTCTGTAAAGTAGGTGATGAAATGGAAGTAGTTGTTTTGGAAATCGATCGCGATAACAGAAGAATTTCTTTAGGTCACAAACAATTAGAAGAAAATCCTTGGGATGTTTTTGAATCAACTTTTGCTGAAGGTTCAGTTCATAGCGGTACAATCATCGATATGAAAGACAAATCAGGAATCGTTTCTCTTCCTTATGGTGTTGAAGGTATTTGTCCTTCTAAACATTTAAGAAAAGAAGATGGTAGCAACGCTAAAGTAGAAGAAGTATTGGATTTCAAAGTTATTGAATTCAATAAAGAAGCTAAAAAAATCGTTGTTTCTCACACAAGAACATTTGAAGAAGGAGAAGATAAACCAGCTACACCTGCTAAAGGAGGTAAAAAATCTGCTGGATCTTCAACAGACCAAGCTGTTAAGGCAATCAATCAAAGTTCTGAGAAATCTACGCTTGGTGATTTAGATGCGCTTTCAGCATTGAAAGAAAAAATGGAAAAAGGAGAATAATCTAATTCCAAATGAAATAAAAAAAGAGAACTTAGGTTCTCTTTTTTTTTGTCGTTCATAATCTGTTGATAAAGTCTTTTGTGATTTAAGGAATATAAAAGTTTGAAATTTATAAAATAACTAAATTTGCGTGAATCTGAAATGACAAACGAAGAATTAAAAAAAATCGTTAAAGATATTTTTGCCGCCTATTTGGAGCAAAATGGTCACCGAAAAACACCGGAACGTTACGCCATACTCGCGGAAATTTACGATTATGAGGGTCACTTTGATATTGAATCACTTTATATCAAAATGAAAAACCACAACTACCGTGTTTCAAGAGCAACTTTATACAATACCATTGACTTACTTCTTGCCTGTAACCTTGTTCAGAAACATCAATTCGGAAAAAACATAGCACAATTTGAAAAATCACATGGCTCGAAACAACATGATCATGTGATATGTACAGATACTGGTGAAGTTATTGAGTTTTGCGACCCTAGAATTCAACAAATAAAAGATACAATTGAAGAACTTTTTGGTGTTACAGTACAGCACCATTCTCTTTATTTTTATGGTGTTAAATCAAATAAAAAATCAAAATGAGTTTTAGTATTAATCAACATATTAATGATGACGTTTTAGTGTTAGAAATGTCAGGGAAAATTCTTTCCGATGGAGATCTTGATACGGCCAAAACAATTTTAGATAAAATCAACAATTGGAGAATCATTATTGACTTAAGCAATTTAACACATTCAAATTCAAGTGGAATTGCTTTCATGGTGAAAACGTTAACAAGGGCACGTGTGAACAATGGCGATGTTGCAATGGTGAAACCAAGTGCTCAATTAGCTAAATTGTTTGAAATCACAAAAATGCACGAAGTATTCAGTATATACGACTCTTTGGAAGAAGCAAAGAATCATTTTAACAAGTAAGATGAAAGTAGATGTATTATTAGGCCTTCAATGGGGAGACGAAGGAAAAGGAAAAATTGTTGATGTACTTACCCCTGAATACGATATTATTGCGCGCTTTCAAGGTGGGCCAAATGCAGGACATACGTTAGAATTTGAAGGGATAAAACATGTATTACATACGATTCCTTCGGGAATATTCCATTCAAATGTTATTAATTTAGTAGGAAATGGAGTTGTCATTGATCCTGTTATTTTTAAAGCTGAATTAGATAAATTGGCGCCTTTTAATATCGACTTTTCAAAAAGACTATATATCTCGAAAAAGGCACATTTGATTTTACCCACACATCGACTTTTAGATGCTGCTTCAGAAAATGCAAAAGGAAAAAATAAAATTGGGTCTACACTAAAAGGAATTGGTCCTACATACATGGACAAAACAGGTAGAAACGGATTGAGGGTCGGTGATATATTTTCGCCAAATTTCCAGGAAAAATACGAGGCTCTTGTTGAGAAACATGTTGGTATGTTGAAACACTACGAAGGTTTTGAATACGACCTGAAGTCGCATGAAAACGCTTGGATGGAAGGCATCGAAGTATTGCGTAAATTACACGCTGTGGATAGTGAACATTATCTAAATAAAGCGTTGTTGGAAGGTAAAAAAGTATTGGCAGAAGGTGCTCAAGGTACCATGTTAGACATTGACTTTGGAACTTATCCATTCGTAACTTCATCCAATACAGTAACAGCGGGAACATGCACAGGACTTGGAATTGCCCCAACAAGAATCGGAAAAGTAATTGGAATTTTTAAAGCTTATTGTACGCGCGTTGGAAGTGGCCCCTTCCCTACTGAATTGAAAGATGAAGTTGGCGAAGCAATTCGTAAAGAAGGTCGTGAATTCGGTGCAACAACAGGTCGTCCAAGACGCTGTGGATGGATTGATTTAGTTCAAATGCGTTATGCAATCATGATTAATGGTGTTACCGAATTATCTATGATGAAAGCAGATGTCCTAAGTATATTTGATAAAATTCAGGTTTGTACACATTACCTAGTAAATGGTGAAAAAGTGACTGATTTCCCATTTGATGTGAGCGATTTGAATTTTACACCAGTTTACGAAGAATTAGAAGGATGGAATTGTGATTTGACGCAACTTTCAAATTACAATGAAACCCCTAAGGCTCTTAAAGACTATGTAACATATTTAGAGAAGCACTTGAATGTTCCGATAAATGTGGTTTCCGTTGGCCCAGATAGAAAACAAACTTTAACTAACGCTTGATAAAAATCAAACATATAAGAAATTGTGCGCTTTTCACAGGCGCATTTTTTTTAACCGGGTTTTTATTTGCCCAAAAAAACATACTGGAATTACTTCCTGGATCTGAAAAAGTTTATTTCGATAAAAAATCCGGTCTTCATCGCTTGGTTGGCTCGGTGAGTTTTAACTATCAAGGAAACACAATGTACTGTGATTCTGCGCATTACCAAGAGAGAAATAAATTAGTCAGAGCATATGGCAATGTTCAAATTCGAAAGAACGATATCAATCTCTTTTGCGATTCGTTATCCTACAATGGCAGAACCAAATATTCTAAACTTTGGGGGCATGTCCGGGTGCGCGACAGTGAATATAAAATCACTACAGACTCTATGGATTACGATGCTAAAAATGGAAAAGGAATTTACCGTAATTTCGGAAAAATTGAATCAATTATTTCAGACGAAAAAATCACAAGCAAAATCGGTTACTTTTTTCCACAAAAAGGAAGCTTTTTTTTTAGCGGAAAAGTTAATTACAAAAAAGATAAATTAGGAATTACGACGGACACGTTGCAATTTTCATACGAAAAACAAACTGCCTATTTTTACGGACCAACAAAAATTATAAATGACAGCATTACAATACTTTGTAAGAAAGGTTGGTATAATGTAGAGAAAAAAGAAGGTGCTTTGTTTAAAAAAGCTGAAATAATCCAAAAGAATTCATTGATTCGCGGTGATACTCTTTTTTATAATGGAGCAAAGCAATCTTATGAAGGTTGTGGAAATGTTTTTTACAAAGACTACGAGCAAAATATTATTTTTATTGGAAACAAAGCCTATTCAAGTAATGAAAAACATTACGCTTATCTCACAGGAAAAGCATTAGCCTTGAAAGTACAGGATAAAGATACAGTCTACATTCATGCTGATTCACTTCATTTGTATAAAGACAGTTTAAATAAGACAAAAGAAATAACCGGAAATAGAAATGTTAAAATCTACAACAAATCGATTCAATGTATTTCTGATTCAGCATTTTACCAACCGGATAACGATTTGTTATTTTTAAGGTCTAACCCCATTGTCTGGGCGCGAAACGCTGAACTTAAAGGAACAAAAATGGATATTTCTCTTACAGACACAATCATAGAGAAAATTGTTGTTTCAGGAAATGCAAATGTCATAATGGAGGTAGATTCTGGGAATTATTACAATCAAATTTCAGGTAAAGATATGATTGCTTGGTTCAATGACAATGAACTAATTAAATCTGATGTTAAAGGCAATGCCTGTACCATTTATTTTCCAGTAGAGGAAACAAAAACAGATTCAACTTTTCAAAAAAAACGAATTGGGATGAACCGTGTGTATGCGTCAGATTTAAGAATTTACCTCGATAGCGGAGAAGTTAAAGGAATTACATACTTCGAAAAACCGGATGGTGTTTTTTATCCTATGGACCAAATAAATAAAGATGAACAGTTCATTAAAGACTTTAAATTAAATCCTGCCTTAAGACCGGAATCTCCTCTGGAAATGATTGAAAAATAATATAAATTATCATTACTTCAATTTAAATATTTAAGCGTTTTATAATCTAATTTTATCATCCTTATTTCAATGAAAAAAATAGATTTCTCATTTAAAAACAACGAACCGACAGAGAAAGGAAGTATTTTGATTTCAGATCCATTTTCTGATGATATCTACTTCGGGAGATCTGTAGTATTGATCTGTGAACACAATGATGAAGGAACATTTGGGTTTGTTCTGAATAATTTCATTAATATCGACTTGCACCAACTTGATGAAAGCTTTCCCGATATTAAAGCAAAAGTTTGTTTTGGAGGTCCAGTTTCAAAAGAAAACCTTTATTACATTCATTCATTTTCAGAGATCACAGGAAGTTTGCGAATTCGCAATGACTTGTATTATGGTGGTGATTTTGAAGAAGTCTGTAATGAAATTAAATCTCTTGAGAATCCCAATGAATTCATTCGTTTTTTTATTGGATATTCCGGTTGGAGCAATGGACAATTAGATGATGAAATAGAAAATCAAAGCTGGATAACGGCAAACAACATCGATACTTCTATTATTCTAGATACTTCTATTGAAAATTTATGGAATATTTGTTTAGACAAACAAGGTGAAAGATTTAAAATGATTAGTAAATTCCCTAGAAATCCGATGGATAATTAAAGACGTCTTTATAATTGTAATTTTCGAGTCTCTTTTTTCTTTAATTC
>CANGLG010000087.1 GCA_947454395.1 Flavobacteriales bacterium | reverse complement strand
CTATCATTCGAACACCCAATCCACCAGCATCCTTATGTTCATCCATGAAAGCAATCGTTTTCTCAAAAGTATCTTCTTCAACAACTGTGTCCGGATTTAAAAGTAAAACATAGCGAGAATCAGCTAACTCGATTGCTTGATTATTCGCTTTGGAAAATCCTGTATTGATTTTGTTTACAATCAGTTTAACATCATGAAATCTTTCTTTGACCATTTCAACCGAACCATCTACACTATTATTGTCTACAACAAATGTTTCTATTTTCAGATTCTTTGACGCAGCCCGAACCGAATTCAAACATTGTTCAAGGAAGTAAACTACATTGTAATTTACAATAATGACTGTTAAATCGTATTTCGGAGACTTTTGTAACATTAACCTTTAACAGCGATGCAAGAAATTTCTATATTAACATCTAGCGGTAAGCGCACGACTTGAACAGTTTCTCTTGCCGGCGGTATTCCAGGGAAATATGAAGCATATATAGTATTTACCTTAGCGAAATCATTCAAGTCTTTTAAAAAAATTGAACATTTTACAACTTCATCAAATGTAAAATCCGAAGCTTCTAATAATTTGCCAATATTTTTCAAAACGCGATGTGTGGCAGACTCAATTGTTTCGATTTCCAAGTTTCCTGTTTCTGGATTTAAAGGAATTTGACCACTTACAAATAGCGTGTTTCCTGATAAAATCGCTTGACTATAAGGCCCAACTGGCGCGGGTGCATTTGGTATTTGAATCGCTTTTTTATTCATGAGTTGTCTTTGACTATTGTTTTCTACTTTTGCAAAGAAACAAAAATCGTATCAAGTGAAAGTCATCGTCATTGATTTTTATGATTCATTTACCTACAACCTCGTTCATTATTTGGAAGGAATGGATTGCGAAGTAACTGTTGTTCTCGAAGATAAATTGGATTTGAAACATTTGTTTTCCTTTGATGCTGTTATATTATCACCTGGTCCCGGATTACCGGAAGAGAAAATGAACCTTTTCAATGTTTTAGAAATTTGTCAGGGGAAAATTCCGGTTTTAGGTATTTGCTTGGGTATGCAGGGAATTGCTTCATTTCTCGGGATGAAACTTGAAAATCAACAACTTGTAAAACATGGTGTCTCTGAGCAAATTCAGATTTTAAATCATAAAGGATTGTTTCATGGATTACCTGATATTATTGGTGTCGGACTTTATCATTCTTGGAAAGTTGTTTCCGATTCAAAAGAGAATATTTCTGCGATCAGTCATAACGGAGTAAACATGGCTATTGAAATTCCTGAAAAAAAACTTTTTGGAGTTCAATTTCACCCGGAATCGATAATGACTCCGATGGGGAGGGAGATTCTAAGAAATTTTCTTTTTCATTTGAAATTCTAGAAGTTACTTCACAATCCCGAACATTTATCTGTTGCATTTGTTTTGAATAAAATATTTATTTTATGAAATTCCTATTATCATCTTTATTTCTTGTTTCAGTATTATTTTCATTTGCTCAAAGTGGATTAATCAAAGGGCGTGTTTATAACAACTCCAATAATGAGTCAATTCCTCAGGCGAAAGTTCAAATAATCGAATTAACTAAGGGAACCATATCTGATGACAATGGATTGTATGAGTTCAATGGAATTACTCCTGGTGTATATTCTTTTAAAGCCACGGCTCCTGGTTTTAGAGAATTGATTCTTAATGAAATTACAGTTACAAATGCGCGTTCAATTCAACTTGATTTTGCAATGGAAGTTTATGTTCTTGAGAACAAAGAAGTGGTTGTAAAAGCGAGTCCATTTATTCGAAAAACAGAATCTCCGGTTTCATTGAAAACATTAAATGCAACTGAAATTGAACGCCTTCCTGGTGCGGGGCGAGATGTAAGTAAGGTGATAGCGGCATTGCCTGGTGTGGCATCACGTGCGACTTTCAGAAATGACATTATTATTCGTGGAGGTTCACCTGGTGAAAATAAATTTTATTTAGATGGAATCGAGGTACCGAACATCAATCACTTTGCAACGCAAGGGAGTAGTGGAGGACCAGTTGGGTTATTGAATGTGAATTTCATACGTGAGGTAGATTTTTATTCAGGTGCATTTCCAGCAAATCGTGCCAATGGTTTGAGTTCGGTGCTTTCTTTCAAACAAAAAGATGGGAACCGAGATGGATTAATTACAAACTTTGCTTTGGGTTCAAGTGATGTAGCGCTCACTTTTGACGGTCCAATCGGTAAAAAAGCAGATTTCATATTTTCAGCGAGAAGGTCATATCTACAATTTTTGTTCACAGCGCTTAAACTCCCAATTCTCCCTTCATATAATGACTTTCAGTACAAAGTGAATTTCAACGTAAATGCTAAAAATAAAGTCACGTTCATTGGTTTGGGTGCAATAGATAATTTTCAGCTTTATCAAAAAGTAAACGACAAAGTGACTGACTCCACTCAGCGCGAATACAACAGTTTTATTTTGAATAATTTACCGATTCAAAATCAATGGAATTATACCGTTGGTATCAATTGGGTGCATTATTCTAAAAATTCATATCAGAATTTTGTTGTGAGTAGAAACATGTTGAATAATACTTCAACGCGCTACAAAGATTTGATTGAGTTACCTGAAAATCTTTTATTAAATTACAAATCGTATGAAGCGGAGAATAAGTTTCGATTTGAGCATACTTATACAAAAAACGGTTGGCGATTGAATGCTGGTTTGGGATATGAATATGCTCGTTACTATAATTCAACATTCAACAAAATTACCGTGCAAGGATTCCCAGTTACGATTGATTTTCAATCCAATCTATTCCTTAGTAAAATGGCTTTGTTTGGTCAGTTAAGTAAAGGGTTTTTCAATGAGAGATTGAATTTATCTCTTGGATTACGAACAGACATTTCCAATTATTCTAAAAGTTTAATGAACCCTTTGAATCAACTGTCTCCAAGTTTTTCTGCAAATTACCGTTTAAACGAACAATGGGCAATCAATGCGAATGTATCGAGGTACCATCAATTGCCGTCTTATACGATATTAGGATACAGAGATTTCAGCGGGAATTTGGTGAGCAAAGAAAATGATTTGAAATACATTTCAGCAGATCATTTTGTTCTTGGAACTGAGTATTTGTCCAAATTTAATTCACGCATTACTTTAGAAGGTTTTTATAAAAAATATAGCAAATACCCATTTTCAATTAAAGATTCTTTGTGTTTAGCAAATGTTGGTTCAGACTTTGGCGTTGTAGGAAATGAAGCCGTAAAATCTTTTTCTGACGGAAGAACTTATGGTTTTGAATTCTTGTATCAACAAAAAATGTTCAAAGGATATTATGCAATTTTGGCTTATACGTTCGTTAATTCGGAATTTAAAGATAAAAATGGAAACTATGTACCAACTTCTTGGGATAGCAAGCACATCGTTTCATTTACCGGAGGGAAAATTTTCAAAAAAGGATGGCAATTTGGATTTAGATGGCTTTATTCAGGAGGTTCGCCTTACACACCATACGATGTTGCAACTTCCAGTTTAAAGCAAAATTGGGACATCAATGGACAGGGAGTTTTGGATTACAGTCAGTTGAACACAAAACGAGAAGCTGCATTTCATCAACTGAATGTACGCGTGGACAAGAAAATTTATTTGGATAAATTCTCCATGAATTTTTACTTGGATATTCAGAACTTGTATGGTTACAAAACGAAAGTTGCACCTATATTATTAGTAGAGAAAGATGCTTCAGGAACTCCAATTACAGATCCAAATGACCCGACAAGATATAAAACGAAGTTGATAGATAATACATCTGGAATTGTTCAGCCAACGTTAGGAATCATTTTAGAATTCGCTGCTAAAAAGACAAAAAAAAATAATTGATATTTGATTTACGTTCGGTTTAAAGTCGAATATAATTCCTTGAATAGTCTAAAATTTTGAAAATCTTAGAGTTAATTTTATTTTGAATGATAATAAGTTTATCCCCCTTTTTAAACTCATCTTTTCGGTAACCGTAATGGTCATAAATAGAAAATTGATTTATTCGAACTCTTTCATTTGGATTAACGGGTTTAAAAGAAATATCAACCCAATCTTGGTTTAATCTCCAGAAACTATTATTTACTTCATTAACTTTAACTATTACAGTATCAACCTCATTTTTGTTTTCTAACATGTCTAGAGACTTACTATACCAATTTTTATAACTGGGATTTACAAATAAATAATTAAATATAACTAGGAAAACTATCAAAACAGTTATTATCATGTATTTGAGTTTCTTTGTTTTAGAAAGTATTATGTCTAGTAGGGCTCCAAAGATTACCAAAATAAAAATACCAAGACCAATAGATACACTGTGAACTTGAAATGGATTCAAACTTGAATTTGTGTAATAGTCAGTGCAATCAATTTCATTAATATCTCTAATTAAAAAATAAGTATAACGAGTCAGATATAAATAGGTGAGAGAAAAAGTTAGAACAAAAAGAATAAAAATTACGAGTATAGTTCTTGATTTCATTTAAGTTGAGTTTATTCCGAAAAATTTTTATTAATTATTTTGAGTCAAAATTAAAGAATTAATTGAAAGTCAAATTTCAATTTTCATATTCAAATTTTAATTTACTATTATACATTTCGTAAATCATTCCATCTGAAAGTCCAATTTTAGGTACTAAAATTTCCGTACAGTTAATTCTATTCATAATGTGAAGGTAAATTTTCAATGCTGGAACAATTACATCAGCACGGTCAGGTTTTAATTGAAATTTATCGATACGTTCTTCAACGGATAATTTTTCAAGTTTTTTATACAAGCTTTCCATGCTTTTAATATCCACAGGAGCTTTGTCCTTTAACCCAATAATTTTATGAATTTTATTGATATTACCTCCAGTTCCAAACAAGTCATGTTCGGTGGACAAGTCAACATTAGTGTCAATCCAAGTAGAAATTTCATCCCAAATAGCTAATTCTACTTTTTCTTTAAGAAGCCTAATAGTTCCAATTTGAAAAGATTTAGAAGCTACTTTTTTTCCGTTTTCAAACACACTTATTTCAGTACTTCCCCCACCAACATCAATCACAATAAAAGGTTTGTTTTTATCAAAATCAAGGAGTAGAAATGTTCCAAAAATTAAATCGGCTTCTTCTTGTCCAGAGATTACCTCTACTTCGATTCCTGTTTTTTCTTTAACCTTTGAAATTACTTTACTTGCATTTTTAGCCTCCCGCATTGCTGAGGTGGCAACAGCCCTTAGTTTTTCAACTTCAAAAATTCCGGCAATCAGATGAAAAGCCATCAAACAGTCTGTCGTATGTTTTATTTTTTGTTTAGATATTTTTCCGTTTTCAAATACGTCATCTCCCAATCTTAAAGGAATTCGAGTGTATGAAATCTTTTTGACATAATGATGACCGTCTTCATTACAAACCTCTCCAACCAGCAGGCGTGCGGCATTAGTTCCTATATCAATAGCTCCAAATTTCATTAAAAATAAAAACTCTAAATTAAAAGAAAATTTTAGTATTAAATTTCTTTTTCATTAGTATTTGTGTTGAACTGAAATGTCTGATAGTGTCTAAAAGTTTCTAACTGAGCATGAAACGGAGGTAGATTTCTTTTTCTATATCGTGTTTTTAAATCAGAAGAAATTAATCTTGCTTTTACGCTACCCTTCCATTGAAAGTCAAAAATCGTATCAATTTCTGTTTGAATATTTTGTTCTTTTATAATCACTCCAACCTCGATGCGATTATCCATGTTTCTTTCCATAAAATCGGCACTTGTCAAAACATATACTGGAGTATTATTATTTTCAAATATCATAAACCGAGCATGTTCAAGATACCTATCAACGATGCTTATAACCGTTATATTTTCACTAAATCCTTTAACTCCAGGTTTTAAACAACAAATCCCCCGAATGATCATATCAATTTTAACACCTGCTTTACTTGCTTCGTATAATTTTTCAATAAGCTTAAGGTCTGTTAGGTTATTAATTTTGATTTTGATGGATGCTTTTTTACCTTTTTTTGCATGATTAATTTCTTGATCAATTAGAGTAGTGATTTTTCTTCGTGCATTAAAAGGGGATACCAATAAATTTCTAAAAATAGCTCGTTCTAAATTATTTTCAAGTAATCTAAAAACTTTTTTTACTTCATTCGCTATTTCTGTTTTACTGGTGAGAAAGCCAAGGTCAACATATATCCGGGCAGTTTTTTCATTGAAATTTCCTGTTCCAATATAAGTAATTAGTTGTTCTTTTCCTTCTTTTATTCGATGAATCTGCAATAATTTTGAATGTACTTTAAGATTAGGAACACCATAAATTACCTTTGCTCCAAAATCTTTAAGTCGATTACTCCAGTATAAATTATTTTCTTCATCAAATCGTGCTTGAAGTTCAAAAACTACTGTAACTTCTTTACCGTTAAATACTGCTGCTAAAAGTGCATTCATAATATCCGAATTTTTAGCTACACGGTAGATATTTATTTTTATTGATTTCACTTTAGGATCAATCGCAGCTTCTCTTAGTAAATCAATGATGTAATCAAATTTCTGGTAAGGAAAATGTAATAATATATCCTTTGATAATATTTTTTGAATAATCCCACCTTTCTCTTCGAGTTCAGGGTGTTTATTTGGTATTTGTGTAGGATAAAGGAAATTAGGATTGTTAAAATTCGGAAAAGAAATAAAGTCCTTGTTATTATGATAACGTCCTCCGGGTATTGTATTTATCCCAGCTTTAAGATTTAAAGATTGTAAAAGGTAATTCAATAAATCATCAGGCATTTTTTCATCAAATACAAATCGAACGGGTTCCCCTTTTTTACGTTCTTTTAAGCTTCTTTCCACTTTTTCAATGAATGGTAAACTAAGGTCGTCATCTAAGTCTAATTCGGCATCTCTGGTAAATTTAAACGTATAAGCACCGATTTCAATGGGATTAAAAATTGCGAATATTTCTTTTAGATGTAAGCGAATAATATCATCTATTAAAATTACATCTGTTTTTTCTTCATTCTTAATTAATTTGAATCGTGGAACATCAGATGGAACTTGGATCAATGCATAACGAATTTTATTTTTTGTATCAACAATTTTAACAGCGAGGTAAATTGCATAATCTCGAAGTTTGGGAAATGCATTTTTCTTTTCTAATATAATCGGGAAAATAACATGTTTCAATTGGTCCTGAAAATAATCTTTCAGTTCGTTTTTTTGAGACAAGGTTATGTTCGTTTCATTTTTAAAAAAAATGTTGTGTTTTTCAAAATCTTCAGCAATTTGCTTAAATGCTTCTTCGAATTTTTTTTGTTGCTTCAAAACAACCTTTCGTATTTCTTGATACAATTCACTAGCATTCCCATCAAAACCTTCAATTTTTTGTTTTTTCAAAATTGATAAACGTCGAACAGTTGCCACACGTACCCTGTAAAATTCATCCATGTTATTGGAATAAATCCCTAAAAAACGAATGCGTTCGACTAATGGAACAGTAATGTCCATTGCTTCCTGAAGTACTCTTTCATTAAAAGTCAACCAGCTTAATTCACGATTTACAATATTCATAAACAAATATCAAATTTGTGCGATAATCAAATATCAAATTCGTATTAAAAAATTATGAAATTATTTAAAAATCTGATTGCTAAATAATTTTAAATGAGTGCAGTTAAGTAATTAATAAAGTTTTATTTCCTGAAAATTAAAACAGGATGAATTTACTAACAGATACATATTCTTTTTTTAAACACAATTTAAAATAGACTTAAACAATAAAAAATGAACGCTTTACAATTTTGCATTAAAATAAATTTATGCAAAAAAGGCAAATTGAGTTAGTAGTAATTTCAGATGTTCATTTAGGAACTTATGGTTGTAAAGCAAACGAATTGGTCAATTATCTTGAATCAATAAAACCGGAAATACTTGTTTTAAACGGAGATATTATTGATATGTGGCAGTTCAGTAAGCGTTATTTTCCTGAATCTCACATGCGGGTGGTAAAATCAATTACTTCAATGCTTTCAAATGGCACAACTGTATATTATGTTACCGGAAATCATGATGAAATGCTCCGTAAATTCAAAGGTTTCCAATTGAGTAATTTCAAAATTGTAAACAAACTTGTTTTACCACTGACAACCGGTAATGCGTGGATATTTCATGGAGATGTTTTTGATAGAACGATGAAACATTCTAAATGGGTTGCTAAACTAGGTGGAAAAGGGTATGACTTATTAATTCACATGAATACATTAATAAACTGGATAAGTCTTAAATTAGGTAAAGGACGAATTTCGCTTTCAAAAAAAGTGAAGGATTCTGTTAAAGGTGTATCAAATTTTGTGAATTGGTTTGAGGAGACGGCATCAGAAATTGCAATTGAAAATGAATTCAAATATGTCGTTTGTGGTCACATTCATCAGCCGAAAATTAAAACAATTAAAGGTGTAAAGGGTGGTGAGGTAACTTATTTGAATTCAGGTGATTGGGTCGAAAATATGACAGCCCTCGAATACCATAATTCTTCATGGTCACTTTTTGATTATCAAAAGCATCAATTGGTTGTTGATTATGATGCGTTGATTTCGAAAATTTCTCTTAATGAAGCATTGAATTATGACGTTTTAATAAAAGAAGTAATTAATCTGAATTGAAAATGAAGTTGTTGTATGGAATTCAGGGAACTGGAAATGGACATCTCAGTAGAGCAGAAGAAATAATTCCAATCCTAAAAAAGCATGCAGAAGTTGAAGTATTAGCTAGTGGAAATCAGTGTCAATTTCAATCCTCTTTTGAATTTCACTATAAAAAAAATGGGTTAACATTTCTTGCTTCAAAAGATGGAAAAGTAGATTTATTGAAAACTGTAATTAAATCACATCCAATTGAGTTCGCAAGGGAAATTAAAGATTTTAATGTTCGGAAATATGATTTGGTAATTTCTGATTTTGAACCCGTTTCAGCATGGTCTGCATTGATAAATGGAGTTCCTTGTATCGAACTTAGTCATCAGGCTGCTGTACTGAATGAAAATGCACCAAAGCCAGAAAATAAAGATCGTTTAAGCCAATACATTTTAAATCATTATTGCCCAACTAAATCAAAATATGGTTTTCATTTCGAAAGCTATTCTGATAAAATATTCACACCTGTAATCAGAAAGAATATTAGAGGCTTAAATCCGAAAGATGAGGGATTTTATTTGGTTTATTTGCCCGCAT
>CANGLG010000086.1 GCA_947454395.1 Flavobacteriales bacterium | reverse complement strand
CTGCTCTTTTTGATTCCATGACTGTAGAGGAGAATATCATGTTTCCGCTTGCGATGTTTACCAAAATGACGAAAGGAGAAATGCTCAATCGCGTTAACTTTTGTCTTGAACGAGTAAATTTAACTGGAAAGAATAAGCTTTTGCCGGACGAATGTAGCGGTGGAATGCAAAAAAGAATTGGAATCGCAAGAGCAATTGCTATGAATCCAAAATACCTTTTTTGTGATGAACCTAACTCTGGCCTTGACCCGAAAACGTCAATTCTCATTGATGGGTTGATTAGAGACATTACAAAAGAATATCAAACAACTACCATTGTAATTACACACGACATGAACAGTGTTATAGAAATAGGCGATAATATTCTGTTTATTCATCAGGGGAAAAAGTGGTGGCAAGGTGATCGTGAGTCTATTATTACAACAGATAATACTGAAATAATGAATTTTGTTTTTGCCTCCGAATTCATGAAAGAAATTCGAACTTCAATGCGCGAAAAAAGAAGTTAATTTTGGTGATAATATTTGTATTTAAAAAAATACGTTTATCTTTGCAACCCGATTTCGTAACAAAAGTTATCGGTTGACTTAAAAGAAAGTCTTAGAAATTGAAATAATTTGCGGATGTGGTGAAATTGGTAGACACGCCAGACTTAGGATCTGGTGCCGAGAGGTGTGCGGGTTCGAGTCCCTCCATCCGCACTGCGAGGTCTCGTTTTTACAAGCGGGACCTTTTTTTTTATAAGTAGATTTAAATTAGAATAAAATGAACGTTTTACGTCAGGATGTAGATGCATTAAATGCAGTTTTAACAGTTAAAATTAATCCGGAAGACTATCAGCCTAAAGTAAAGGCAGCTTTGGATAAATACAGAAAAACAGCTAAAGTTCCAGGATTCCGTCCAGGTCATGTTCCTCAAAGTTTAATTCAAAAGCAATACGGTAAATCTGTATTGGCAGAAGAGTTGAATAAATTGGCAAACGACGGATTGTACAACTTCATTGTTGAAAATAAATTAGAGATTTTAGGTAATCCAATTCCGAAAGAAAATGCAGATGTTGTTGGCAGTTTTGACCAACCTGCAGATTTTGAATTTTCCTTCGAAATAGGCTTTTCACCAGCATTAGATTTACCTTTAAATTCCAAAAGTAAATTTGACTTCTTTACAGTTAAAGTTGATGAAGCTCTCATTGACAAACAAATTGAGGATTTACAAAGAAGATATGGGAAACTAGCATCTGTTGAAGAAGTTGGTGAAAAAGACATGGTGTTGGGGAAATTTGAAGAATTAAATGAAGATGGTTCAGTCAAAGAAGGTGGTGTCACTAATTCCACAACAATTTCTTTGGAATTCCTTGATGATAAAAAATCGACGAAACAATTAATTGGTAAAAAAGTAAACGATACGTTTGATTTAGACCCTAATACTGTTTCAAAAGGGGATAAAGATAAAGCTGCAATGCTTGGATTGAAAGAAGAAGAAATTTCAGCCGTTGGAAGTAAATTTCAATTCACAGTAACGGATGTGAAACGAATGGAACTTGCTGCATTGGATGAGTTTTTATTCGAGAAATTATTCGCGGATGGTGAAGTTAAAACTGTTGAGGACTTGAGAAAACGAGTAGCTGATGATTTGAATAGTATCTTCAATGGTGACTCTGACCGAATTTTAACCCGAGATGTATATCAATATTTATTAAAAGAAACAAAAGCAGAATTCCCTGAAACGTTTTTGAAAAGATGGATTAAATTGTCAAGTGACAAACCTGTTTCTGATGAAGATTTAGATCGAGAATTTGATGCTTATTTGAGTTCATTGAAATGGCAAATGATTCAAACAAAAATTTTCAAAGAAAACAACATTCAATTGAATAATGAGGAAGTGTTAGCATATGCAAAGAATTTATTGGTTGGAAACTATGCACAATATGGCTTGCCAGCACCTGATGATGCTGAATTGACTGAAACTGCTCAACGTTTGTTGAAAAACAAAGAACAAGCCAATGGAATTTATGACCGTATGGCAGAGCAAAAGTTAACTGAATTCTTTAAAAGTACAGTTGCTTTAAATACCAAAGCTGTTAGTTACGATGAGTTTGTAGAAATTGCTTCTAAAAACTAAATCTAAATAATTTATATTCAAGGAGTCTCAAAAGGACTCCTTTTTTATTTCCAACTTAATACGCTTAGGTTCTCTTCATTACCCGAATGAGAGTACTGCAACTGAACTGATCGTAGCATTTTTTCAATAGATTCTTTCTTTATTGAACGGTTGTTGAACAAGCCAACTATTTCTCTAGCTGGAAATCCCTCTGGACCGCAAACACGTTTTAGATGAGTTTTTTTATCATCGTCCAGTCGGATGTTTTCAGGAACAAGTGTATAACCACCGTTTTCATTAACCATTTCAATAAGTAAATCGATATTTCCTCCTTGGTAATTCCAGTTTTCCGAATGCTGATTTTCGCCAATTTGACAAAAGTGAATCATTTGAGTTCGAAGACAATTCCCTTTGTTCAGAAGCCAAGGGTGCATTTGATGCAGTTGCTCAAATGTGACCTTCTTTTCACTTACGGAAGGACAATAAACGAATATTTCTTCTTTAAAAAGAGGTACCGTTCTGAGTTTAGGATCGAAAATTGGGCCGGCAAGAATTGCTATGTCGATTTCATTATTTTCTAACTTTTCAATCAGCTCATTCGTTTTAAATTCTTCAATATTCAGAGTAATGTTATCAAGAGTTCTGTGCCAAAATCCAAACATTTTTTGAACTAAATAAGCCGAAACAGTTGGGATAATACCCAGTCTTATTTCCTCTTTTATATTTCCTTTAAGTCGTTCACTAATTAATTTTAGTTTGTCATTTTCAGTTAATATATCGCGAATGACAGGAACAATAGATTTCCCAAAGGCAGTTAGTTCCATCGGGTGCTTCGAACGGTCAAAAATAAAATGCCCCAAAGTATCTTCTGCTTTTTTTATTTGCATTGACAATGTAGGCTGTGTAACAAAACATTTTTCACTTGCTTTTTGAAATTGAAGTTCCTCGCTCAAAACCAGTACGTAGTGCATTTGTTGAAGTGACAGCATAAGAATATAAGATATATTTATGTAAATATAAAAATTATTGATTTTTCAAATGTAAATTGGTATTTAAATTTGTAAAACAAAAAACAAAGCGAGATGAAAACAAATCAAATTTACATCAACCGATTAAATCAATTACTTTCGACGTATCAAGTTCATTATCAAAATTTACGTTCATTACATTGGAACATTCAAGGTCAAAGTTTTTTTGAATTGCATTTGAAATACGAAGAACTTTACAACAGAATTCAAATTGTTATCGATGAATTAGCAGAAAGAATTTTGACATTAGAAGGAACTCCACTTTCAACTTTCAAAGATTATTTAAAACACAGTATTCTCGATGAAAATGAACTTATCATAGACGGAAAAATGGGAATTAATTATATTTTGAGCGCACAAAAAGAGCTGTTGATTGTTGAAAAAGAAATTCTAAAATTGTCAGCTGAAATTGAGGATGAAGGAACCAACTCCTTTTTAAGTGATTTAATTCGTGAAAAAGAAAAAACAAATTGGATGTTTTCAGCATGGTTGGCGAATCAAACTGAAAAAGTTTTTTAGAAATGCGTAACTTTGTAATTAATAGTAATCAATTAAAAACACATATAAAAATGTCAACATTAGTAGGTAAAAAAGCGCCTTCATTTAAGGCAGCAGCGGTTGTAAACGGTGGCGAAATTGTAAATGATTTTTCCTTAGATCAATACATTGGAAAAAACCACGTATTGTTTTTCTTTTATCCGAAGGATTTTACATTCGTTTGCCCATCTGAGTTGCACGCTTTTCAAGCTGCATTGAGCGAATTCGAATCTAGAGGAGTAAAAGTTGTTGCTTGTTCAACAGACACAGAAGAATCTCACTGGGGATGGTTGCAAATGCCAAAAAATAAAGGTGGAATCCAAGGTGTAACGTATCCAATTGTTGCAGATACTACAAAAACAATTACCGAAGCTTACGGTTGTATGGCTGGTGAATACGAATACGACATGGATGGTAACTTAACTGCATCTGGTCCAATGATTGCTTACCGTGGATTATACCTAATCAACAAAGACGGAATTGTAATGCATCAGTTGGTAAATTTCTTTCCATTAGGAAGAAATGTAGATGAAGCATTGAGAATGGTGGATGCACTTCAATATTTTGAAGAGAATGGAGAAGTTTGTCCTGCAAACTGGCACAAAGGAGATGCAGCTATGAAGCCTTCATTCGAAGGAGTTGCTGATTATTTGGCATCTCATTAATAAACGATTCGCAGCAAAAAAAAGCAATTTAAAACTATTGCCATATACTAAAACCATTGGTCATTGATCAATGGTTTTTTTTATTTCACTACCTTTGTTCTATGTCAGATTTATTATCCAAATTAGAAGCAATTCATTTTAGATTTGTTGAGGTCGGAAAAATGATTACGGATCCAGATATCATTTCAAATATGGAACGTTTTGTCAAGTTGAACAAGGAATACAGAGACTTAGAAGCTTTGGATGAAGTTTATAAATCTTACAAAAATGTTCTAGGAAATTTACAAAGCGCAAAGGAATTGTTAGAGATCGAAACAGATCCTGAGATGCGCGACATGGCAAAGTTAGAAATTGATGAATTGGAGCAAAAGCGTCCAGAAATGGAGGAAGAAATCAAATTAATGCTCATTCCAAAAGATCCTGAGGACGATAAAAATGCCATTATTGAGTTACGAGCAGGAACTGGTGGAGATGAGGCTTGTATTTTTGTGGAAGATATTTTCCGTATGTATACGATGTTTTTCAAAGAAAAAGGTTGGCAATACGATATTTTAAATTCTTCTGAAGGTACTGTAAAAGGTATCAAGGAAATTTCGATGGAAGTAGCTGGTGCCGGAATCTATGGAATGCTAAAATTTGAATCAGGTGTGCATCGAGTTCAACGTGTACCTGAAACAGAATCGCAAGGACGAGTTCATACATCTGCAATAACTGTTGCTGTTCTTCCCGAAGCAGAAGAGGTAGATTTTGAATTAGACATGAATGATGTTCGTAAAGATACTTTTAGAGCCTCGGGAGCAGGAGGTCAGCACATCAATAAAACAGAATCAGCCATTCGTTTGACGCATATTCCTACAGGTGTAGTTGTCGAATGTCAAGATGGTCGTTCCCAGCATAAAAATTTAGAAAAGGCAATTTCCGTTTTGCGTTCAAGATTATATCAAGCAGAATTGGATCGTGTGCATAGTGAACGTGCAGCACAACGTAAGACTTTGGTTTCCACAGGCGACCGATCTGCTAAAATCAGAACATACAATTATCCGCAAGGAAGAATTACAGACCATCGTATAAATAAAACAATGTATAATTTGAACTCATTCATGAATGGCGATATTCAAGAAATGATTGATGCATTAAAAATGGCTGAAAATGCTGAGAAACTCAAAGGACAAGAGGTATGACAAAGCAAGAATTAATTCATCAGGTTAGAACTAAAAATTCATTTTTGTGCATTGGCTTGGATCCGGATTTGACAAAAATCCCTAAGTTTTTATTGGATACAGAAGATCCGATTTTTGAATTCAACAAAGCTATTATTGATGCAACGCATGATTTGTGTGTAGCTTACAAACCGAACACAGCGTTTTATGAAGCTTATGGAGTAAAAGGCTGGCAAAGTTTGGAGAAAACGATTAATTATATTCCTAAAGATTGTTTCATTATAGCTGATGCAAAACGCGGTGATATTGGAAATACTTCGTCATTTTACGCAAAGACTTTTTTCGAGACCTTACCTTGTGATGCAGTAACGGTTGCTCCATATATGGGTTGTGATAGTGTTCAGCCTTTTTTGGAGTATGAAAATAAATGGGTGGTTTTATTGGCCTTAACATCGAATAAAGGAGCTTATGATTTTCAGTTCATTCAGGTTGATCACCGAAAATTATATGCTGAGGTTATTGAAAAAGCGAGAGAATGGGGGAGTTCTGAACAATTGATGTTTGTAGTTGGAGCCACAAGAGCCGAAGAAATTGCCGAAGTCAGAAAGTTAGCTCCCGATAATTTCTTTTTAGTTCCTGGAGTAGGTGCACAAGGAGGATCCTTGGCTGATGTTGTGCATTATGGAGCTAATGAAAATTGTGGTCTTTTGGTGAATTCTTCCCGCGCTATTATTTATGCTGGAAATGGAAGAGATTTTGCAATTGAGGCAAAAAAAGAAGCGCTGAAGATACAATCCGAAATGGCTTTATATGTTCAGCGCTACAAATGGTAAGTAACTTGCTTACTTGGAAGCTAAATCACTGGATTGTGTTTGTTGAACACTTCCATAAGCATCGCAACTTGCAATTCTTCCGCCTCCACATGAAGCTAATACAATTGTAACGACAATAGCCGATAAAATAAGAGTGATTTTTGTTTTCATGATGTTTGTTTTTGTTGTTTGTGCTACCCTTAACGGAATGTATTCTGAGAATGTTACAATTTTTTTAAAAAAATATAGTTCTTAAAATTTATATCTGAAATAAACTGAATGCAGAGAATTGTACTTAAGTTACTGTTAATTAGTTATATAGTTATTTTTCGGCTAACGGAAATTTCTGCTCAAAAATTTTTAGTGAAATTTATTTCAAATGATTCTTTAACAGCAAATTCTAAATTTTTTAAACCAAAAGAACTTAAAAATAGAGAACAATTTTCACCTTTTTTACGTGATTACCGATTCAATTTAATTGATCAAGGATATTTTTTAGCACAAACAAACGTTCAGGTTCAATCAGAAAATGGTGCTGAGGTGGTCGTGAATTTGGATAAAAATTTCAATCGAATTCATCTTTATTTGACCAAAGAACAAAAAATAATAATAAAAAAAACGGATGCGAATTTAAAAGCAACAGGCGATATTGTCAAACTTAAGCCAAGTGAAATAAGTCTTCTTTTATCGAAATTGCTAAATTATTATTTGAATAATGGTTATCCTTTTGCCGAAGTTGGTTTTCAAAATACCCAGATTTCGGATGATATTTTGAAATGTGAATTAAATATTCATCCTGGCAAATTTTATCGTTGGTCTGAGATTCATTTGAAAGGAAATGCTGAAATTTCATTACGTTCTTTACAAACGATTACAGGCGTAATCATTGATCAATCTTTTAGCGAAGAAACGTTGAGTCTTGTAGATAAAAGATTGGATCAGACCATTTATTTTAAAAAGTCAAAAAAATCTGAATTCTTGTTTACAGAAAATGGAGTAGAATTATTTGTTTATCTAGAATCTCAAAAAGTGAGTTCAGTGCAAGGTGCCGTGGGTTTACAACCAAATCCGGTAACACAACGTGTTGGTCTCACCGGCGACATTCAGGTGAAACTTTTAAATGCTTTCAACAAAGGTGAGAATCTAGAATTTAATTGGCGTAGCATTCAACCACAGACACAAGCATTGAATATCAAGTTTGTTTATCCGTATCTATTTCAAAGTCCTTTTGGTGTAGATGTACGATTTAATTTATTTAAACGTGATTCAAGTTTCTTGGATCTCAAATCAAATTTAGGAATACAATATCAACTTTCAGATGGAAGCTTGTTCAAAGCATTTTACCAGTATTCCTCTTCTGATTTGTTGTATGGCGCTTCAAATTCTATTTTTTCAAAACTTTCAAAAGTCCGCTCTAACACTTATGGGATTTCTTACTACAAGCGGAAATTGGATTATATTCCAAATCCAACAAAAGGAAGTTTTTTGAATATTGAAGTTGCCATTGGTGCGCGTAAAACTATTTCAGATTCACTAAAAAAAAGCACAACTTTTCGAGTTAATTTCCAATATCAGAAGTTTGTTCAATTATATAAAAGAAATGTATTAAAATTGGCAGCTCAGTTTGAATCGTATTACGCACCTGCAATTTATCAAAATGAATTATTCCGTTTTGGTGGTATTAATTCAATGCGCGGATTCAACGAAGAAGAATTATTTGCTTCATCCAAATTGATCACAACACTCGAATATCGTTTCATTGTAGATAAAAACTCCAACGCATTTCTTTTTTACGATCAAGCCTTTTATGAAAATTCTGCTTTGACATATAAAAAAGATTATCCATATGGCATTGGAGCAGGTTTTTCATTCGGTACAAAACTTGGTATTTTTTCGATATCATACGCGCTAGGCAGGCAGTTGGGCAATTCATTGGATTTCAGATCAGGGAAAATTCATTTTGGATATACGGCCTTTTTTTAAGATTCCTATCTTTGTATTAATGCCTACTAACATTCTTTATCTTTCCTACGATGGAATGACAGATCCACTTGGACAATCGCAAGTGCTTCCATACCTCGCAGGACTTTCAAAACAAGGATTTGTTTTTCATCTGATTAGTTTTGAGAAAGAAGAGCGTTTTTCAAAGTTTCGGGAGCAAATTCAACAAATCTGTGATGATTCAAACATCATTTGGCATCCGCTTTCGTACACGAAAAAGCCACCTTTGTTGTCGACTCTTTGGGATGTTAGAAGAATGAAAAAGTTGGCCTATAAACTTCATACTGAAAATCAATTTAAAATTGTTCATTGCAGAAGTTATCTTTCCGCACTTGTTGGAGAAAGCATGCAACAAAAATTCGGCATCAAGTTTCTCTTTGATATGCGTGGATTCTGGGCAGATGAACGAATCGACGGAAACATTTGGAGTTTGAAAAATCCGATTTTTAAAACAGTATATAATTTCTTTAAGAGAAAAGAAAAAGGATTTTTCCTTAATTCGGATCATATTGTTTCACTCACCTACAATGGAAAATATGAAATTACTTCTTGGAAAGGCTTTGAACATCTTGAAAATAAAATTGAAGTAATTCCGTGTTGTGCAGATTTGGATAAATTTAATCCCGATTTAGTTGATTCAATCCAACGAAACGAAAACTTAAACAACTTAGAAATTCAGCCGCAACAATATGTTTTGGGTTATGTTGGTTCAATCGGAACATGGTACATGTTGGATGAAATGCTCGCTTTTTTTAAGGTTTTATTGAAATCAAAAAAAGAAGCTGTTTTTCTTTTTATTTCGGGAGAAAATCCAGAAAATATTTTTTTAAAAGCAGAGAAATTTGGTATTTCAAAGGAAAATATTCGTGTTAAATCTGTTTTACACAATGAGGTTGCTTCTTATATTTCATTGTTTTCAGCATCTATTTTCTTTATTCGTCCAACTTTTTCAAAGAAAGCGTCATCGCCAACAAAGCAAGGCGAATTAATGGCGATGGGAATTCCTATTATTTGCAACAGTGGAGTAGGAGATACGGAACGCGTTGTGAAACAATACCATGCCGGAATCGTAATTGATACTTTTGATG
>CANGLG010000085.1 GCA_947454395.1 Flavobacteriales bacterium | reverse complement strand
TATTTAAACAAAATCTAAATAGAGTCTAATGACAATTCTATGACATAAGATTCAGGCATAGAAACGAAATTTGTAATTAGAATAGAAATAAGTGCTCACAGGATTAAATATTTTGGCTTTTACTCATCGTAATCTAGAGGTTACAAAAATTGGTTTGCTTCATATCGAAAAAGAGGCGCAAGCAGAACGTTTAAATAATTTGAAGGATAGGCTTGGGTTGTTAGAACTTTGTTTTCTTAGTACTTGCAATCGGGTTGAATTTACCATCGTTAGTCAAGATTCGTGGGATGATGATACAACAGCTCTTCTATTAAAAACCTTATACCCTGATTTTTCACAAAGTCAAATTTTGGAATTTACCCATAAAGTTGAGCATTACTCAGAAACATCCGCGGTGGATCATGCGCTTGCAGTTGCTTCTTCAATTGATTCTATGATTGTTGGTGAAAGAGAAATAATTACACAGGTAAGAACAGCATATGAAGCAAGTAGAGAACATGGTTTGACAGGTGATTTTATTCGTTTGCTCATGAAACAAGTAATTCAAACAGCTAAACGCGTTTATACCGAAACAAGTATTGCCTCAAAACCAGTGTCAGTAGTTTCATTGGCATACCATCAATTGAAAAAATACAGCATTCCACTTACGGCAAGAGTTCTTATTATTGGAGCGGGTGTCACAAACACTACAATGGCTAGGTTTCTAAAAAAACATGGTTTTAAGCAATTTGTAGTATTTAATAGAACCTTTGAAAAAGCCCAGACTTTAGCTGAAGAAATTAGAGGAATTCCTCTTTCTTTGGTTGATTTGAAAAACTATCAACTTGGTTTTGACGTAATAATAACATGTACAGGTTCTGATAATCATGTAATTACTGAAGAAATATATGATCAAATTCTAATTGGAGAGACGGATAAAAAAATCGTTATTGATTTAGCAATTCCCCAAGATTTGGACCCTGAAATTTTGAATACGCACTCCGTAGATTATATTTCAATTGAGTATTTACAGCGTATTTCAAATCAAAATCTTAAAGAAAGAACCAGAGAAATTCAACACGTTGAAGAAATTTTGAAAGAAGGATTTAACGAGTTTTTATCTTTATTGCGCGAAAGAAATGTTGAGAGAGCAATGAGTGAAGTTCCTCAACAAATTAAATCAATCAAGGCCTCCGCTTTTAATGACGTTTTTCGAGAAGATATTGAAAATATGGATCCTCAATCGCGAGAAGTACTTGAAAAGGTAATTGGTTACATGGAGAAAAAATACATTAGTGGACCAATGAAGCTTGCCAAAAAAATCATTTTGAATAATGCATAATAGTAGAATTATCCGCATAGGTACAAGGGGCAGTGATTTAGCGCTCTGGCAAGCAAATTTTGTTAAAGAATCTCTTGAAAAACTAGGAAATAAAGTTGAAATCAATATAATTCATACGCAAGGTGATAAAATTCAGGATTTGAGTTTTGATAAATTGGAAGGGAAAGGATTCTTCACAAAAGAAATCGAACAGGCCTTATTGAAAAATGAAGTTGATTTGGCTGTCCATTCACATAAAGATTTAGAAACCACTTCACCGGCTGGGTTAATTATTGCCGCTGTTTCCGATCGTGAAGATCCCTCAGAATTACTCTTGATTCGTTCTGGTTCAGAAGATGATTCGTTAATGTGGCAGTTGAAGCATTCCGCTTTTATTGGAACTTCATCGGCTAGAAGAAAATCTCAAATACTTTGTCATCGTTCCGATTTGAAAATAAAAGATTTAAGAGGAAATGTTCCAACACGAATTCAGAAATTACGTGACGGACAGTATGATGCGATACTATTGGCAAAAGCAGGAGTGAATCGTTTGAAATTGGATTTGTCAGATTTCACTTGTGTTACACTTAATCCTACGCAATTTGTTCCCGCTCCAGCGCAAGGTGTTTTGGGTTTACAAATTAGAGCAGAAGATCATCAATTAGTTTCAATTTTAGAAAATTTGAATCATTCACAAACGAAAGATAAAATTGAAATTGAGCGAAGAGTCCTTAAACTTATGGAGGGTGGTTGCCAGTTGCCTTTGGGCGTATTTTGCGATGGTGACAAGGTACATGTTACTTATTCAAAAACAGCTTCTGAAAAGTCAACTTATTTTGTTTTTGATGCAAATCAAGGTGGGTTAGTAGAAAAAATAGTGAGTCATCTAAAATCATTATAATTTGATTCGAAATGTTTTTATTTCACGAGAGCTAAAAGATTGTGAAAATCTACCAAATCTCTTGTTTAATAATCAAATTGAACTTATTGCTAAATCACTTATAGCTTTTGAAGAAGTTACCTTTATTCCTCCTACGGATTATGATGTGATTTTTTTTAGTAGCATTCGGTCTGCCTATTTCTACTTAAATCAATTTTCCATTGACAATCGCGTTCAAGTTGCATGTATTGGAGTTGAAACGGCTAAAAAACTAATAGAGCTGGGAATTCAACCTGTGTTTATTGGTGAAAATTCCGGAAATACAAAGGATGTTGCTTTGGATTTTAAAAATTGGCTTGGAAACAGAAAAGTTTTTTTCCCGCATTCAGATAAGAGTTTTCATTCAATTGCTAATCTATTAAACTCAACTCAAATAATTAAAGTAGAGGTTTATAAAACGATAAATATACCACTTGTTATTCCACCTTGTGATCTTTATATTTTTTCAAGTCCGAGCAATGTAAAGTCATTTATTACAAAAAATAGACTGAAAGAAGATTGTCAAGTTATTGCTTGGGGAATGAGTACGGAAAAGTCACTTGTTAAAAATAAAATTCCCGTCTTGAAAGTACTTCAGACGGGAACTTTAAATGAGTTAGAAACTTTTATTTGTTCTTATTTTAATTTGAAATAAGCCTTTGCTCCTTGATCGTTTGGATCTAAATCCAGAACTATTTGCCAGTATTGTTTTGCTTTAACTGGATCTTTAGAAGCAGAATTAACATAATAGTCACCAGAGTATTTCGCAGATTCCATCACCATATTTTTGTTTGATTTAGAACCTCGTTCTTCCGGTTTAACTAATTCAAGCACTTTTTCATAATAAGGAAGAGCTAACCATTTTACGTTATTTGGATCTAATTTCAAATTTGTTCGTGCTCTCCACCAAAATCCAGGAGCATAAGTAGGGGAAAGATTGTTCACGTGAGAGAAAGCTGTATCGGCTAATACATAGTTTTTAGGCCCAAAATAATATGCTTTACCTAAGTCAAATTCTTCAGCCGGAGATAAAGTATCCGATTGACTTTTAAAAGTGTAATATTCGATAGCCTTATCATATTTTTTGCCTTTAAAGTACAGTTTTGCTATATCTCCAGAAAGTTCTTTTGCAACTTTATCATTCATTTTAGAAGCTTTTTCAAATTCGATGATTGCAAGTGAATCAGCACCTGTTTTACTCAATAGAATTCCTTTGTTTTTAACATCTAACCAAGAAATTTTATCCGCCGGAGCCGTTGTAAAGAAACGATCAATTGCCGATAGTCCTTTTTTGTAACCCTCTGGATCATTTGTACATTCTATGTATGCATACCCAAGCATCCTGTCAGTGTAGAAATTTGTAAAACCGTTTGCGTTCAGATTATTAATTTCTTCGATTACTTCACAATATTGTCTACCTAAAAACATAGCGGAAGTATAACGGTATCTAGCCTCAATGGTATTGTTTAAGCTAAGGTATTTTTTCCAATTTTCAATCGCTTTTCTTGGTTGATTAAATTTCATATTTAACTCAGCGTTTTCGCGATATGCCGGTCCGTAGGTAGAATCAACTGCTTTTGCATCGTTGTATTTCTTTTGAGCTTCATCAGGACTTTGAGCTCGTTGATAAATTATTGCAACGCGCACAATTCCTCTAGGAGATTTCGGATTGATTTCCAAAACTTTATTATAGCTTTTAATCGCAGCAGAAGCATTGTTAGGTGTTTTTTCGTATAATGCATCTCCATGAAGCAAGTAGTTTTCCTCGTTATTTGGTTCTTTTAGGATAGCTTCATCCAATATGCGTATAGCTTCATCCAAATTTTTCTTCTCAGATTTGATGTAAATTTTAGCAATTCCTCTGCTTACCTCAGCATTTTTTATTTTATCTTTTTTTGTAGACAAAAGAGCTTTGTCAAATTCTACTTTAGAACCTGCAGCATCGTCATTAAGATATAGCACACTTCCATGACCAACAATAGATAATGGACTTACATTATCCATTTGAAAGCCTTTCGACCAAATAATCTTTGCAGAATCAATTTCCCCCTTTGTCATGTAATAATGACCGAAATAGAAATAATTGTCTCCAACGTTAGGTTCTTTTTTAATCAAAGAGTTAAAATCGTTGTAAGCATCTGAAAAACGTTCGTTGTCTGTTTTACGAATAGCATCTTTTAGTGTCTGTCCAAAAGAGACAAAGCTTGCAATAATAAATAAAGCTGTTAGTTTCATGTTTTTAATTTTTTTAGTCTTAAGCAATTCCCTTGCCAAAATTATAATTCCAAACCGTTTTGACAATGCGAAGTTTGATTTTTATTTTATTCTGTTGTAATTTGAATCAATCTTATAGGCGAACGAGCAGGTACTAATTCTGATTTTTGTATGAGTAATTGTCCTTTTTCTCCTATCATGAAATTAACAAATCCAGAGTTTATTCCAGACCTTGGAGCCCAGTTAATTAGCCACATTTCGCGTGTTAAAGGATATTCATATGTATATATTACACCTGGATATGGTTGAAAATAATCTGATTTTTCATTTTTTGCGACGTGCATAACTTTAATTCCATCAAGAAAATTCATAACGTCAAAATCATCTTGGTCTGATATCCAATTCAAACCAATAACACCCATCGCATTTTTGTTTTTCTTCACGTAATTTATTACCTCTTCATTTGAGTTCACAGCAAATACTTTTTCGGATAACTTATCAGCTTTTGTAACCGCTAACATGTAATTGAAGTTGGCTGAGTTTTGATTATCAAAAACTACATTAATATCCTGATTTGTAGATTTCCATTTGGTTATCTGTCCTTTTAGGATTTGTTTTAGGACTTCTACAGTGATTGTTGTGTCTTTATTTTCTGGATTTACAATCAAAGCAACACCATCAATTGCAATTTTGTCACTACGAACTTCGATTTGATTTGATTTCAGGATTTTTTTTTCTTTATCAGTTAAGTCCCTCGATATACAAATGGTTTTAATTTCGCCTTCAAAAAACTTTTGTATAATGTCTCCTTCTGCCATGTATTTTGGTTGTATATCTGCATTAGGAGCAAGGCTTTCAAACGTTAAAGCGGAAGTCTCGAATAAAGGTTTAAATGACTCTTCTACCATTAGTTTTGCAATTCCACTCTTACACGTGTCTGTAGCTTTATTTTGACTTCCCCCGCAGGAGGCAAGAAGCAATAACCCAAAAAATAAATTTTTATTATTCAATTTCAGTTTCATTGTCTTTAGTTTTAAATTGTTTGTATGCTCTATAAATTCTTAATAACGCATAAATAATAAAAATAATGCTTAAAATTATTCTTTTATTCCCGTATAGGGTATCTTCTTTTAAATCTGTAAATAAAAGAAAATAAGCGAAAATTAAACAAGTGATAATTGAAACGAAAGATATTCCCAAATTAACTGTTTTCATGCTTTGTTATCTTTAAAGTATTATTTAAAAAAATCCCCGAAAGAAATATTCAATCGGGGACTATTAACTTATTTTGAAAGAATTATTATTCTAGAGCAAATGTAATAGGCAAAGTGTTCCATTGACGAACTTGTTTTCCTGCATTTTTAGCCGCTTCCCATTTAGGCATACTACTTACAACTTTAACAGCTTCTTTGTCACATTCAGCACATCCAGGAATACCACGTATAACTGAAACGTTACTTACCTGACCATTTTTCTCAACAACGAATTTTAAAGTTACTTTTCCTTGGATATTTAACTCAATCGCTGATGGAGGATAATTCAAATGGTCTTGAATGTATTTCATCATTGAAGGATAACCACCTGGATACACCGCATCTTCTTCAGCAAAAGTAACCACCTCTTCAGGTTTATCTTCAATTACTTTTGGTTTTTCTTTTTCTCCAATTACAGGTGGGTCAAAGGTATCCTCATCTCCTTCTATTTCTTTCGGTCCAACCTTAATATTATCGTCTGGTATTATTACTTCATCCGGAACATCATGGTCAACAACTACAGGAGCAACAAATTTCATCATTTTCTCTGCTGCTGGTGGCGGAGGTGTTGGTGGCGGAGGTGGTACATCTTTATCAATTGGTGGTGCGGGAACAGTGAAAGTTGTATCTGATTTAGGAGCTTCAGCTGGTTTGTCTTTTGGTAAATTCTTAACAATTACGTATGACCCAAAAAGCATCCCTAGCAAAATGACAAAACCAAAGAGGATTAACATAAGTCTTTTGTCGTAGTCTTTACGAAGAACATATGCACCGTACGCGCGATTTCGATGTTCAAAAACCATCTCGTTTCTGACATTAGAAGTCACTTGTTGCCATCTTCTTGCTGTAAAGTAATCATACAACGAAACACCGGCAACCAAAGCAATGATAATTATAGGAACTAACATATCTATTTGTTTTTAAGTTTCTCTTTTAACAAATCAAGTTCGCTGGCCATAATTTCAACAGGTGCAACAACCCCAATTTCAGCGATTTTTAGTTCGTCAATTAAATCGATAAAGTTTTTACAAGTTGCTTTATCATCTGTTTTAATTAACACTTTTAATGCTTCCTTCTTTTTCTTTAAATCAGTCAGCATATTTACATAAACGCTATCTTGTATCTGTTTATTGTCTAATTTCTTCTGAAGTTCTTTTTTTCCCATCAAAACTGACTTATTTCCTTCAGCAAGAAGTTGTCTAATACCATCTTCTCCAGGTCCGAAATTAACTTCTTTCAATTCTGTGGGACCTTTTGGTCCAGGTGAACTTTTAGGATAATACTGTCCAGCGTAATAAAACACTTTGTCCTCTGATAGTAAAAAAGTAATTGCATTATTAATTTCTGGACTATCTACGTCAGTTTGATCTTCAACCTTTGCGGGATACACCAAACTCATTACTTTCGGCTTGCTGAATGTAGAAGTTAATACGAAGAAAGTTAGCAATAAGAAAGCTAAATCCACCATCGGAGTCATATCGACTCTTGTTGAACCTTTTTTCGCTCGTTTTTTACCTTTGCCGTGGCCACCGCCACCGCTTTCTGCTATTTCTGCCATTTTCTTTAATTTTTAGGAGGCATCTCCATCGATGTAACGAAATTCAAGTTATTCAAATTCAAGTCTCTGAAAACATCAATCACATTTTGAGCATGAACATAGAGTGTTTTTCCGTCAACACGTAAGATGAATTTAGGTTTGAAATCATTCGCATTCGGACTATCACCTTTTAACTTTGCTTCTTCAAAAAGTGTTTTTCCTGTATTCAGTGCTGCAACATTTCCATAGTAAATCCAATCTTTTAACTCGTTGTTTGTTGAGTCATATGGAATTCCCATTGTTCTTGCTCTTCCTCTTTCTTCAGATGATAAATCTATGTAGCCAGGAAGTTCTTTCATACTACATCCAAAACTCTCCATAAAGCCGAATTCTTCCATTTGCTTGCCATTGAAACCTACTTTGTATTTCCCTGACATATTGGTTAGTAATTCTTTTCTTGCTTCTGAATTTGTCATATTGAAAAAAACACGCCCACCTTTATCTACAGTTACCATAATAACATTGGAAGGAATAATTTTATCACTAACACTCGTTGGTATTTCGACTTGAACTGGTTCTGAAGATCGAAATGAAGCTGCCAACATGAAGAAAGTAACGAGCAAGAAAGCCAAGTCCACCATAGGCGTCATGTCTATGGACGGCGAACTTTTTGGCATTTTTATTTTTGGCATTTCTTTTAGTTTTTAGAGTAAATAACTCGTCTTACTTGTTAGAAGAAGAAAAATCTTGTACAATTGTAAAGCTCGCTTCATCAATGCTATATGTCATCGTGTCAATTTTCGTAGAGAAAAAGTTAAACATGATGATTGCAATTGTTGAACCTGTAATACCAAGTGCTGTGTTAATCAAGGCTTCAGAAATACCAGCAGAAAGTGCAGCTGTATCTGGCGAACCTTGCGACATTGCAGCAAATGAACGAATCATACCTAATACTGTTCCAATCAAACCGATTAACGTTGCGATAGAAGCACAAGTAGATAATACAACTAAGTTTTTAGATAACATAGGTAATTCCAAAGCAGTAGCTTCTTCCAATTCTTTTTTCAAAGACTCAACTTTTTGTTCTTTGTCCATTGAAGCATCATTTACAACATTGTCATATTTTACCAATCCTGCACGAACAACATTTGCAAGTGAACCTTTTTGTTTGTCACATTCTGTTATTGCAGTTTCGATTTCTTTTGAATTTAAAAGACCTTTTATTTTAGCTACAAAAGAATCTGTACTTCCTTTACCTCTTGCAATTGAAAGAGTAATCAAACGCTCAATTGAGAAAGTAATAATAATAATATTGACTGCAACTAGAATTGGCACAATGAAACCTCCTTTGTGAATCAAACCAAAAGTGTGTGCAAGTCCTTCTTCGACAGCTTCGTTTTCTGGATTACCGCCAACAAAGTTTTCTTTTGCGCCAAATACATACATGTAAATTAATACCCCGATTGCAAGTGCAATAGCTATGGCAATTGATGCCATTAAAGATGAAAAACCACCAGCTGTTTTTTGATTTTTGCTCATAATTTTAGATTTAATTATTCTTTTTTAATTTTAGTTAACGCGCCAAATATATAAAAAATGTTTTAAAAGCTATGTTAAATCAATATTAACCACAATTACAAAATTTTCTAATTTCTTGACATTATTTTTTCAAAACGTTGTCGATTTTACTTTTATTACATTTGTTTTAAAAAAAAGTTCAATTAATTTTCAATTTTCTCCATCATCGAATCCGAAGCTCATGGAATTTCAATTTAATCGTTCGTTTGACCCTGCGTTAATTTCTTTGCTTAAGCAAATAACACTTGGCACAAATGGAGCGAAATACAGACATTTGGACATTGAAGAAAGAACGCAACTTGCTGATAATCCAATGTCATTTTCATTGAAAAGAAATGAGACACTCATTGCAAACATTACATTTTGTAATCGGGAACATGGACTTTATTTAAGGTATTTTGCTTTCGATAAAAGATTTCAGGGAGCTGGAGAAAAAAAATCAAATGCTAGAAATTCGGGTTTAAAAGTAAAAATTGAAGAAGTTTTTAAAGACTTGGAATCCAAAGAAAAAAAATGTCTTTATGCTTATATAGACCCAAAGAATACGAGAAGTAAATGGATGAGCGAGCAATTTGGTTTTCAGGGTCGAGGTATTATTGCTACCCAAGCATTTAGCAGGTTTTATCCAAAAAAGTCAGTTGGATTAACTGTAATTTCCGATTTTAATCAAATTTCCGAATTGGTAAGAAAGCAATATGAAAAGCATCAATTTTATTTTGAAGCACAAAGTTCGAAACCAAATTTTTT
>CANGLG010000084.1 GCA_947454395.1 Flavobacteriales bacterium | reverse complement strand
TCTAGATTTTTACATTGTCTAACATGACATTGACAATTGCATCCAAATCAAAGTTGTGTTTCCATCCCCAATCACGTTGAGCAGCCGTATCATCTATGGAATTTGGCCAACTGTCTGCGATTGCTTGCCTAAAATCAGGCAAATAATTTATTTTAAATTCAGGGATTCGTTTTTGAATGGCTTCAGCGATTTGCTCTGGGGTAAAGCTTATTCCTCCAAGATTGTATGCAGAGCGTTCTTTAATTTTTTCAGTTGGTGCATTCATTAATTCTATAGTAGCTCGAATTGCATCCTCCATGAACATCATTGGTAAAGCAGTATCTTCAGAGAGAAAGCTTGTGAATACTTCTCCTGCTTTCGCTTTGTAAAAAATATCAACCGCATAATCTGTGGTTCCTCCACCCGGAAGACTTTTGTAAGAGATCAACCCAGGATAACGAATACTTCGAACATCAACATTGAACTTATTATAGTAATACTCACACCAGCGTTCACCTGCTTGCTTAGAAATTCCATATACTGTGGTTGGCTCCATAATAGTATGCTGCGGTGTATTATCTAAAGGAGTCGTAGGGCCAAAAACAGCGATAGAACTTGGCCAAAATATTTTTTCAAGGTGTTTTTCTTTTGCTAAATCTAAAATAGTAAACAATCCTTCCATGTTTAATCTCCATGCGAAGTCTGGATTTTTTTCAGCAGTTGCAGAGAGCAATGCCGCTAAGAGATAAACTTGAGCTATTTTATTTTCGATAATGTAGTTTCGAACTGCCTCTCTGTTTAATATGTCTAATTGAACATAAGGACCATCATTTAATAATGGAGGACAACCTTCCCTAAGATCTGAAGCTACTACATTTTCATTTCCATGAATTTTTCGCAATGCAGTTACCAGCTCTGTTCCAATTTGACCACCTGCACCTATTACAATTATTCGAGACATAAAATAAAGTTCTTCGACAAATTTAACTTTCTGAACTATATTCGAAATAAAAAATTAAAAAATCGTACTAAAAAATGTAAAAGATGATCAAAATCATTTATTAAAAGCTATGATTATCATACATTTGTTAAAATGAAATGGATTGAATTAAATTTACTCATTAAACAAATAATGAAACGGAACCCAGAATGAATTATCACTGGAAGTAAATGTTAATTAATTCATTAAAATCGAAATTATTATGCCTTTTTATCATAAATTGGGAAATATCCCCCACAAAAGACACACTGTTTTTCGTCAGGCTGATGGTTCACTATATCATGAACAATTATTCGGAACGATTGGATTTGATGGAATGTCTAGTTTACTCTATCACATTCAGCCACCAACAGTAGTGAAAGAAATTCGTGGTCAAAAAAATATTGCACCAGAAATAGCACTTGAAAAAAATATGCGAATGCGTTCACTTCAAGGATTTCATATAACTCCAAAAGATGATTATTTAGAAAGTAGAACTCCTGTCCTTGTAAATAGTGACTGTTACATAGAACTTGCTGCACCAAAAAAATCAATGAAGGATTATTTCTACAAGAATGCAGATGCAGATGAAGTTATTTTCATTCATAAAGGAACTGGAAAGTTAAAAACACAATTAGGAAATATCGATTTCTCTTATGGTGATTATTTAGTAGTTCCTCGTGGAATGATTTATCAAATGGAATTCGACACTGAAGATAATCGTTTATTTATAGTTCAATCGTTTCATCCAATATATACTCCAAAAAGGTACCGTAATTGGTTTGGACAATTGTTAGAACATTCGCCTTTTTGCGAAAGAGACATTCGTCCTCCTCATGAACTGGAGACACACGATGAAGAAGGTGACTTTTTAATTAAAATCAAAAAACAGGATGAATTGTACGAATATGTATATGCACATCATCCATTTAACGTTGTAGGTTGGGATGGTTTCAATTATCCGTATGCTTTCTCCATTCATGATTTTGAACCTATTACAGGTCGTGTGCATCAACCACCTCCTGTTCATCAAACATTTGAGACAAGTGCGTTTGTAATTTGCTCTTTTGTTCCCAGATTATACGACTACCATCCGGACTCAATTCCGGCTCCGTACAACCACAGCAATATCGATTCAGATGAAGTTTTATATTATGTAGACGGTGACTTCATGAGCCGAAACAATATTGATAAAGGCCAAATCACATTGCATCCTGCAGGTATTCCGCACGGACCGCATCCAGGTGCTTATGAGCGAAGTATTGGTAAAAAAGATACAGAGGAATTAGCGGTGATGGTGGACACGTTTAAACCACTAAAATTAACCAAGCAAGCTTTAGGTATAGAACAAACCGATTACTCTAAATCTTGGATTCATTAATCAACTAATATCATTAAAATGTCAGAAGAAACAAAAAAAGAAGTAACCAATGTTGAATATGGCCTAGAAAAAATATTTGAGAATGCGCAAGATTTCTTGCCTCTTTTGGGTACAGATTACGTTGAGTTTTACGTAGGTAACGCAAAACAGTCGGCTCATTACTACAAAACAGCTTTTGGTTTTCAATCATTTGCATACGCCGGATTAGAAACAGGTTTGAAAGATCGTGTTTCGTATGTTTTGAAGCAAGATAAAATCAGGTTGGTATTAACAACTGCACTTAAGAGTGATTCACCAATCGGTGAGCATGTTAAAAAACACGGAGATGGAGTTAAAGTTATTGCTCTGTGGGTAGATGATGCAAAAAAATCGTGGGAAGAAACTACAAAACGTGGTGCTAAATCTTTTATGGAACCTACTGTTGAAAAAGACGAGCATGGTGAAGTAGTTCGTGCAGGAATCTATACTTATGGTGAAACGGTACACATGTTCGTTGAACGTAAAAATTATACAGGTGCATTTTTACCTGGTTTCCAAAAATGGGAATCCGATTACAACCCTGCTCCAACTGGTCTAAAATTCATTGACCACATGGTTGGAAATGTAGGTTGGGGAGAAATGGACACTTGGGTAAAATGGTACGAAGATGTCATGGGATTTGTTAACTTCTTATCATTTGACGACAAACAAATTCACACTGAATATTCTGCTTTGATGTCGAAAGTAATGTCAAATGGAAACGGAAGAATCAAATTCCCTATCAACGAACCGGCTGAAGGAAAGAAACGTTCTCAAATTGAAGAGTATTTGGACTTTTACGAAGGTCCGGGAGCTCAGCACATTGCAGTTGCCACAGACAATATCATTGAAACGGTAAAACAACTCAGAGCACGCGGCGTTGAGTTTCTTTCTGCTCCTCCAAAAACGTATTACGAAGAAATTCCAGGTAGACTTGGAGAACACATGAGCATGATGAAAGAGGATATCAATGAATTGATGTCGCTTGCCATTTTAGTTGATGCTGACGAAGAAGGGTATTTACTTCAAATATTCACAAAACCAGTTGAGGATCGCCCTACCCTATTCTTTGAAATCATTCAGCGAATGGGAGCCAAAGGCTTCGGTGCAGGAAACTTCAAGGCGCTCTTCGAATCAATAGAAAGAGAGCAAGAAAAAAGAGGTACTTTGTAAGTTCCCCTTTTAAAATTTGATGAGGCTGTCTGTAAAGGCAGCCTTTTTGTTTTTTACTAAATCCCCAACTCCTTCTCCCAATGCTCATTCAACAGAACAATCAATTTTCTTGACATGTTATTGAAGAAGCGCTTGGTGCGATAACCACCGATCCAGTTTATTCCGCGGATGGCGTTGGTGATGAAAATCTCATCGGCTGCCAACAAGTTTTGAGGAAGAATAGCGCATTCATAAACTTTGATTCCATGGCTTATTGCCAGATTGATAATTTGCATTCGCATGGTTCCGGCAAGACATCCTTCATCCAATCCCGGTGTGTAAAGTACTCCATTACTGACCACAAAAATATTACAACTGGATGTCTCTAAAATATTTCCACGATCATTACTTAAAAACAAATCATCTAAACCTTTTTCTTTTGCAGAAAGTGCTGCCATTACATAGATTAATCCTGCCTTTGTTTTGTAATTTGAAAGAAAATTCTTCTGCAATTTAATATCTTGATAAATGTCTACTTCTAAACCTTTAGCATTCAATTCAAAATGGTTAACATCGTACGGGTAAACCTCAATGTAATAGGTTGATTCATTCGATTCAGGCAAATAGGCTCCACCCGAAACACGATCCAAAGATAAACGGCATCGTCCACCCTCTGTAATTTCAGATTTTTGAATCAACTCAACAATTTTATCTTCAAAAAACTTGGTCGAATAATAAGCTGGAGTCCTCATTTTTATAATTCGTGCTCCATCTAACATACGTTTGATATGATTCTCTAAATTTAGTGGGCGCCCACTCATGATTCTTATGCTTTCGAATACACCATCGCCATATAAATGTCCTCTATTACCTGGGTGAATGGTTGGAGCATCGTTTGAAAGAACTGTTCCATTGTTATTTACATATAATACCGCCATATCTAAAAAATCAAATCTAAAAACTGTTTTGCTCTATCAAAATCTAGAATTATAACATACAATATACCAAATAAGGCACCGCTAATATGAGCTTCATGGGCAATTCCGGTATTTCCCCTTCGCATTGCAAAAAACTCAATTGCCAAATAAATAGGTCCAAATAAAAATGCTGGAATTGGCACTGGGATAAATATCAACATCAATTTTAAATCAGGATTCCATAAAATTGAAGCAAAAATAACAGCCGAAACAGCACCAGATGCTCCAAGGCTTCGATAGGAAGGATTATCTTGATTTTTAACATAACTAAAAAACGAAGCAAATATTCCTCCAACTAAATAAAGAATTGCAAAATGAAGTATTCCTAATTGAAATCCAAAGTTATATTCTAACTGTCTTTCAAACATTGAACCCAGTGAATAAAGGGAAAGCATATTGAAAGCCAAATGCATAATATCCGCATGAATGAACATGTGCGAAATTATACGATGATACTCCCTATCATGTTTAATAAGATAAGGAACAAAAAGCATTCGATCTTTGAGCATCAAATTCTGATTGGCTTGCCATGATATTGCCACAGTTACAATCACTATAATGATAACTAAACTCATATGCTTTAAGAAAAATGATTACTTTAGAGACTTTAGACGAGATTTTTTGTTTAAAGTTTCAAAATGAAGTATACAATTATAATTCTTGTAATTCTAGCGTTTTATGGATGCTCTGGCACTCAAAAAAAAGTTGAACAATCGTTCTTAAAGAACGGTAAATTATCGGAAAAACAAAAGTTGGTTAAGGTGCTTGACATTCCTTATTTGCAATCACTAAAATTGTCTGAAAATGAGATTAATTGGCTCAGAAAAGTGTATGTCCAACATGATTACAACCGTTTTTTTTCTACAGATTCCATATTGAATGACCTTGCTTATGACTTGCAATCAGAATTAAATCATAGCATTTGTTACGGAATTCCAAAAACTAGAATTATTCATCCTCATAGAAAGTTGCACCCCCTCGAAAAAGAAGTTTTTCTCATGTTGAATTTTGGGAAAATGATCTCCGATTTGAATAATGGCTTTTTTGATTTTGAAAATAAAAAAATGAAGGAAGCAATTCTCGATACAAAGACAACTAATTTATTGAAACAACTTGATACAATTTCTTTCTCAAAGTTATTACTGAAGCAAGGTCCTGCCGATACAAATTATCGTTTTCTTGCTTCCAATATTCATCAGTTTGGTCGCAGTCATTTGATTGATACCATAAATTTGAAATTAAAAACAATCAAAGACAATCCTAAAAGTGCATTTGAAGAAGCAAAAACAGCGTTAATAAAAAAAGGTCGTTTAAAAGAAAACGCAGACAGTATTGATTTTATTAATTCATTAAAAGAATTTCAATTAGAAAATGGTCTTGATCCCGATGGAAAACTCGGAAAAAATACAATTTATGCATTAAACGAATGTACCTACGATAAGCTGCTTAGAGCCTCAATAGCCTTAGACCGTTTAAGGTCAAAAAAAGAACAGCCCGAAAAATTCGTTCGCATCAATATTCCTGAATTTCAATTGTATTTCTTCGCTAAAGACACATTAAGAAACATACATCGAATTATTGTTGGTAAACAAGAGAATCAAACACCTCAACTTGAATCTAGAATTTCTAAAATCATATGCTATCCTTACTGGAAAGTACCAACTTCCATAGCAAATAAGGAAATACTTCCTGCTGTTAAGGCGAATCCTAACTATTTAACTAAAAATCACTACAAAATCTACCGAGGTAAAGATATTGAAGTGAACCCTTCAAGCATAAATTGGGGGAGATACTCAACTTTTCCTTTTACTGTTATACAACAACCTGGAACGTTTAATAGCCTTGGAATTATCAAATTTGAATTTAACAATTCTTTCAGTGTTTACGTTCATGATACTCCAAAGAAAAATCTGTTCAATACCGTATTCAGGAGTTATTCCCATGGCTGTATGCGCTGTGAAAAACCAGTTGACTTAGCGAAAGAAATTCTTTCCTATGATAGCATTCGAAAGAAAGGAAATCCTTTTTCTCCAGATACACTTGATACTTTGTTAACTGAAGTAAAAAACAGGCCTATTCCACTTTTGCAATCAATTCCGATTTTCGTTGTTTATGAAACAGTAGTAGCAGAAAAAGACCGCTTGATTTTTCATTTAGATTTGTATCGACGTGAAGAGGAGCTGGTTAAAATTTTAAAAGGAGGTAAATAAATATCTACCTTTGTAAAAAAAACAAAAATGATAGTCTCTCCTTCTGTTCTTTCGTGTGATTTTGGAAATATTGAGCGTGACACCAAAATGCTCCATTCATCTCAAGCTGATTGGTTACATATAGATGTTATGGACGGTGTTTTTGTTCCAAATATTTCGTTTGGATTCCCGATTTTAGATGCGATTCGTAAGCATACAGATAAAGTATTGGATGTTCATTTGATGATTGCTAATCCCGATAAATACATTCAGGATTTCAAGAAATCGGGAGCAGACATTTTAACAGTTCACTTTGAAGCTTGTCCTCATCTTCATAGAACAATTGGTGCAATCAAAGAATTAGGAATGAAGGCAGGTGTAGCGTTAAATCCACACACGCCTGTTTCCTTTTTGGAGGAAGTTATTAAAGATTTGGACCTCGTTTTAATCATGTCTGTAAATCCTGGGTTTGGGGGTCAGAAATTTATACCTTCGAGTGTAGAAAAGGTCGCTAAACTGTCAGATTTAATAACTAAAAGTGGCTCAAATGCAATAATCGAAGTCGATGGGGGTGTAAATTTTGAAACGGGAAAACTTTTAAGCAATGCAGGAGCAAGAGCCCTTGTTGCAGGGAGTTTTGTATTCGGGTCCCCTGATCCTCTTGAAACAATTGCAGGGCTTAAAAATTTATAAGAGTAACCAATTAATTGTTTTTGCGTTAAAACCAACATGAAGTTCACTGTATTTTTTTTTCTAACTCTTATTTTCACTGGATTCAAACTTTGGGCTCAAGGTGATTTGGAAGAAAAAGAAATGGCGTTAAACAATTCTCTAATCAATTTAAGAAACGCCAAATCAGATGACGACATAACTAGATTGAATCGTGTCTTTAAAAAAGACATGGAAAATTTCCTAAAATTAGAAGGTGTCTTCAAATACAAATTCAAATATTTGAAAACCGTTGCTATTTTAGACAGTCCTGATGAGAGTTTTAGAATCATCAATTGGAACCTTGAATTTTCGGATTTATCCTATTCATATTGCTCCTATGTCATGCGTTGGGATGAAGATAAGGATGTTGCTAAAGTCACTGAATTAATTGACAATCTCGACCCTTACAGCCCAAAACCTGAAGGAATTATTGATGCTAAAAATTGGTACGGATGCTTGTATTATAAAATTGTACCATTTGAGCGAAACAATAAAACTGAGTATTTACTTTTAGGTTGGGATGGTGGTACAACTGGAAGTAACTTTAAAATTATTGATGTTTTGACCTTCAATGGAAACAATGTCAAATTGGGAAGTCCAGTATTCAAAGGGAAAAAAAATATCAGTAAAAGAGTTGTTTTTGAGTTCTCTGACAAATCCGTCATGGCTTTGAAATTTGAAGACAAAAGACGAAGAATTGTATTTGACCATCTTTCTCCTGAATCTCAATCTCTTGCTGGTATTGCTTCTTATTACGTTCCTGATATGTCCTATGATTCATATAACTACAACGATGAAATATGGGTATTGAATGAGGATGTTATTGCAGTTAACGGCGAGGATAAAAATGAGAAAAAAGAATTTTATGCCGTTGATGAAAAAACAGGTAAAATTGAAAAGCAAAAATTGAATAATTCTTGGATTGATCCTTCGAATGAAAATGGAACTGATGAAAGTAAGCATGTGGCGAGAACTCCCGAAAGTGAAGCGGCAAGATTAGCACTTGAACAAGAGGATCTTCTAATGCCAAAAGTAAAAAAACGTCGTCGTCATGACAGACGAAATCCTTCCGGACTTTCTGTTACAACCGGAAAATATAAAACCAAAAAAAGTAAACGTTTTGACTGATGCAGCTGGGAAGAATTAATCACCTTTTAATTGATCGTTTAACACCTCCAGGAGCATACCTCTATGATCAGCAAGGAAATGAAGTTTTACTGCCAAAAAAGTATTTACTTCCAGAACATGTAGAAGGTACAGAGGTCGATGTTTTTGTCTTTAAAGACTCTGAAAACAGAATCGTTTCTACAACCGAAACTCCACATATTTTTCTTGGTGATTTCAATTACCTGGAAGTAGTTCATAATAATCCTTTTGGAACATTTGTAGACTGGGGTTTAGATAAAGATTTAATGGTTCCCTATGGTGAACAAATACACAAGCTTGAAGAAGGTGAAAAATATCTTTTTACGTTGCGTTACGACAAAGAAACGGACAGGCTTTATGGAACTATGAAGATCAAAAAAGTAATAGAACCTTGCGAGGAAGATCTTACAGGACAAGAAGTTGATTTACTTATATGTGAGTCAACCGAACTTGGAAGAAATGTCATCGTTAATAATCGCTTTTCCGGGTTAATTTTCAAAAGTGACATCAGTAAATCCATTGAACGTGGTGAACGCACAAAAGGATATGTTCGTCTCGTAAGGAAAGACGGTAAATTGGACATTAGCCTTGACCCTGTTACTTTTGAAAAATACGACCAAGCCACAGAGAAAATTCTTTCTATACTGAATGAAAATCCAATTCTTCATTTATCCGATAAATCAAGCCCAGAAGAAATTCGTGAACAACTCGGAATGAGTAAAAAAACCTTCAAACAAGCCATTGGTAAACTTTTTCGTTGGCGAAGAATCGAATTAAATGATGATTTCGTTCGATTAAAAAAACTTAAATAATTTTTTTCTTTTCTATCTAAAATTGGAATATTCAACAATCTTTTTTCAAGGTAAGATTTGTTAAAAATTTCTTTTGGCAATTATCTGCTCAATTTTTATTTTACTTTTATTCAGTAATTCATCCATTTTGGAAAACTTTAAAGAAAATAAAAGGGAATTAGATAAAGAATTGGAGCGTTTTATTTCGCTTCTCAACCAGTTATTGCCTCACTATCATTCATTATTAAAAAAGAAAGACCTATCATCG
>CANGLG010000083.1 GCA_947454395.1 Flavobacteriales bacterium | reverse complement strand
GGCAATTAAAGATGTACACGGATTAGGTCCCATTTTATCACAACCTTCTAAGTTTAATTCAAGCTCAGAATTTTTTGCATTCTTTTTTCCTGCACTCACAGGTATGGTAGGATTTTGGGCTACACTATCATTGAATATTCCTGATTTTACACGCTATGCAAAGAATCAAAGGGCGCATATAATTGGGCAGGCAATAGGACTTGCACCATCAATGACGTTGTTTGCATTTATCGGAGTAATAGTAACATCTGCTACCGCAATTATATTCGGAAAAGTTATTTGGAACCCTATTGATTTAGCTTCCAACTTTGAAAACAAATGGATGATTAGTGTTGCTATGATTGCAATAGCATTATCCACGTTAGCTACAAACATTGCTGCAAATATTGTTAGTCCCGCAAACGATTTTTCAAATTTATCGCCATCAAAAATTGATTTTAAAAAAGGTGGTTACATAACGGGGATTATTGGACTTTTAATTTTTCCGTGGAAATTAATTGCAGATCCTTCAGGATATATTTTTACCTGGTTGATTGCTTATTCAAGTTTGCTAGGTCCAATTGGTGGAATTATGATTGTCGATTATTTTATTATTCGTAAAAAAGAATTGTTAGTGGATGACTTATATCGTCATGATGGTATTTATCAGTTTAACAATGGATTTAATAGCAAGGCCATTATAGCATTTGTTATTGGTGTATTGCCTAATGTTCCTGGGTTTCTTGCTGCAATACATGTTGTAAATAATGATTTATTTCCGGAATGGTTAATACATGTTTACAATTATTCGTGGTTTGTAGGCTTTGCATTGGCTGCACTTGCATATCGTGTATTGATGAATAAAACTAAAACTAATTAGTAAAAATAGTTTTAACATGGCAACAGATTACGATGCAATTGCACAAGAATATCAGGCTTCTAAATTGATGCCGTGGAGAAAACATATTGAAGCATACACTTACTTTAATTTGATAGGCGACTTAAATGGAAAAGATGTTTTAGATTTAGCTTGCGGAGATGGTTTTTACACTCGTCAGTTTAAATTGAGAGGTGCATCCAGTGTTGTTGGTGTTGATTTATCTGCAGGTATGATTGCATTAGCAGAAGAAGCAGAAAAAGCAAAGCCATTATCGTTGACATACATTTGTAGCGATGCAGCTGAACTTTCGCTCGATAGACAATTTGATTTTATATGTGCTAGTTATTTATTGAATTATGCGCATGATGAGCAATCGTTAAAAGCAATGTGTGATGCAATATTCAAACATTTAAAGCCAGGTGGGAAATTTATTACCATCAATAGTAATCCTGATTACAGAGGGACAGTTGAATCGTTAATGCCTTATCGATTTACTCGTGAAAACGAAAGTTATAACGAAGGTGCTGAAATTATTTATCGCTTTTATCAGCCTGATAATAGTTTTGTTTCTGTTACAAACTATCATTTAGAAAGAGCTACCTATACACGTATTTTAGAGTCATCAGGATTCTCTGAAATCAATTGGCATGTAATGGAATTATCAAAAGAAGGTGAAGTAGAATTTCCACTAGATTTTTGGAAAGTAATATTAGCTGACCAGCCGGTGGTAGGTATTTCGTGTAGGAAAGTTGGGTAAGTTAGGTTTATATACAAATTGAAGCTTTTTTGGGGATTATTAGAACATTTTATAGATTTGAGTTCAATTTATATTCTACTATAAGAATAAATTGATTTAGGCCTTTAAATTTAAAATTTTTAATATATGAAATCAAACACTCGATTTGCTTTTCTGATAATGGTTTTATCATTACTTGCAAATTTCAATGCACTTTCTCAATCTTCGTTTCAAACTGAATGTGCTTCGCTTCAAACAAGTGGATATATCGTTATCAAGATTTGGGATGTTAAAAAAGGGGCTAAGTACAGTTTTAATCAAGCTCGCAAGGATGCAATTAATGCAGTATTGATTTCTGGCATAGCAGGAGGTGCTGGTTGTACAACACAACCACCAATATTGAAGACATCAGACGACCAATTGAATTTTAAAAAAATCTCAAAGGCATTTTTTAAGAAAAATGGCAAATGGACAAGTTTTACAAGGAGTTCCGAGATTGCTACAACTCAAGCATCTAGTCTTGGGGTAAATAATTGGAAGGTGTATGAGATTAAGATTTCTAAAGACGAATTAAGGAAATACCTTGAAGAACAAAAAATAATCAAATCACTTAATAATGGGTTTTAACATGAAATTTAAAAATTTAATTCTAATCCTAATTGGATTTGTATTTTCAACAACATCGCTTTTAGGGCAGGCCAAAAAACCTACTCTAATGATTTTACCAAGCGATAACTGGTGTGAACAACGTTATTTTATGACTGAGTTTGATAATCAGGGTACAAAGCAAAAAGTACCCAACTATAAACAAGCATTTCAGGAAGATACTGAAATTGGACAGGTGATTAGCAAGATTGGTTCATTAATGATTGATAGAGGTTTTCCATTGAAGGATGCCGAGCAAGAGTTAAAGGCAATTGAAGCAAGAAATGCAGAAGATAATATGACGACAAGCAATACTAGTGCTTCTGCCATTTCCGAAAGCCCATTAGATAAATTAAAGAATAAAGCAAAAGCAGATATCATCATTCAAATTTGGTGGAAAGTAAACAAAACTGAACAAGGAAAATCAGTTTCCTTTATTCTTGAGGCTTTTGATGCTTATACAAGTAAACGTATTGCATCCTCAACAGGAAATGGGACTCCAAATAACACAGACATTGTTCCAGTATTACTTCAAAATGCAATTTTAGCAAACATTGATCCTTTTGCCGCGCAACTACAATCTCATTTTGATGACATGTTTAACAACGGAAGGGAAATACTTTTGACTGTAAAAAAATGGAACAGTTGGGATAAAAACATGGAAACCGAAATTGATGGCAAGGAAATCACAGATTATGTAAATGAATGGCTCCAAAAAAATACGGTAAAAGGTCGTTTTAATATGAGCGATGCAACTGAAAATATAATTCGTTGCGATCAAGTACGAATACCATTATATGATGCAAATAACAATGCGATTGATGCACGTCAATTTGCAAAGGGCTTACAAAAATATTTTAAAGTAGCCCCATTTAATTTTGAAGTTAAACTAATGACTCGCGGACTGGGAGAAGCAATTCTTGTATTAGGTGAAAAATAATATTATATGAAAAAGATACTTACATTATTGATTTTTGTTTTTGGCGTAGTTACATGCGACGCTCAAATTAAGCTGGATGACTTTGGAAGAATTGTTTTAAATGCATATTTGCCTGATAACATTGCATTACCAATGGAAGCAAAAAATATGCTTATAACCAAACTAAATCAAATTACAAGTAATAATGGAATGGGGGGGAGTCAGGTTAACCCTAGGTTTATTATTACGGCTAATGTGAATGTGGGAACAAAAGATATCATTGCTGGTCCTCCACAAATGATTGCTCAGAATATTGACCTTACGATATTTATTGGTGATGCAGTTTCGAATACTATTTTCTCAAATACAACATTAAGTTTAAAAGGTGTTGGTACTAACGAAAACAAAGCGTTTATTGATGCAATTAAATCAATTAATCCAAAAAATAAAGAAATCATTTCAATGCTTGATGAAGGCAAAAACAAAATAGTAAATTACTATTCTACACAATGTGATTTTATTTTGAAGCAAGCCAATACACTTACTGAACAATATCAATTTGATCAGGCTATTTATAATTTAATGTTAGTACCAGAAATATGTAAAGATTGTTATTTTAAAAGTAGAGAGGAAGCAGTTCTTATTTTTAAAGAGAAAGTCGAAAGCGATTGTACTGAAAAGTTAAAACAGGCAAAAACGGAATGGGCTGCAGCTCCTAATGCCAATGGGGCAAATAAAGCAGCGGCTATTTTAATTACAATAGTTCCTTCAGAAAGTTGTAAAGTTGAGTTAAATAAGCTTTCTGCTGAAGTTAAAAATAAACTGCAAGAAGATCAAAAAAAGAAATATGATTTTGATTTGATAGAAATGCAAAAGCGATATGATACTGAGCAGAAACAAATTGATGCTAATAAGCAAATCGCCTTGGAGATAGCGAAACATCAACCACAAACTATAAATTATAATAATATTTATTGGAGATAATTATGGCAAAAAAACAAATATTGGCTGTTAAAAAGCCAAAAGGTAAAAGGGTATACAAAAAGCATTTTATCATTTTTAATAATGGTGGAGTAATAAGTGCAACTACTCCAAAAGATTGGGCACGCGCACATCAAGAACTATTTAAAAAATTTGATTTTACTGATGGGGACAATACTCCAACGGTTGATACTATAGAAAAGTATTTAGTTGAAAAAAAAGGATATTCTAAAATTGAAAATGAGGAAATTATAATACACTATCCATTTAAAAATTTATAAAAATACAATAATGAAAAAAACACTATTTCTGCTAGCATTATTATTTACAATATCAGCAAATGCCCAAGAAGACAAAACTGTAACGCTAGTTGTAAGTGGCCAAGGGAAAACACATTTAGAAGCGAGGCAGGTAGCATTACGTAGTGCCATAGAACAAGCTTTTGGCACCTTCATATCATCTAAAACAGAAGTCTTGAATGATAGCTTAGTTAAAGATGAAATAGTCTCAATAACTAATGGTAATATACAGAAGTTCGAACCAATTTCGGAAGTGCAATTACCCGATAGTAGTTATGCTTCAACCGTAAGAGCAACAGTTTCTGTTACTAAATTAACAAGCTTCTGTGAAAGTAAGGGAGTTTCTGTTGAATTTAAAGGAGGGTTATTTGCAGCAAATATCAAAATGCAGAAATTGAATGAAGCAAATGAAGTTGAAACAATCAGAAATATATGCAAAGTTGGGAAACAATTTGTCGATAAAATGATTGATTATGATATTTCGTCTAATGAGCCAAAATCATTAGATGGAAACTCCAATAATTGGGAAGTTGTATTAACAGTTGGTTTAACGTTAAATAATAATTTTGATTTATTATGTAAATTTTTAAATTCGAGTTTAAAAGATGTTGCTTTAACCAATGATGAAGTTTTTAATTATAAATCATTAAATCTAAATGTTTATCCACTCATGTTGGGGTCACAGTTAAATGTTGTTTATTTTCGGAGTGAACGTTCACTAGCATTACTGCAAGATTTAGAATGGTACATAGATTTTGCGCAAGGTGACTTTTTTATTAATGACGGGATTAAAGATTTTTCGATTTATGAAGGTAAATTGATAAAAGATGATAGGGGTTACTATGTATCAAATAAAATTATTTTCGATCTGCAAAGAAATTTCAAATCAAATTGGTTTATTAGATTGTTAGGAAATGATAATGGTCAGAATGATTTTGTCGGACCTCTATGGGGTACGGCGATTGCTAATAAAGGTAGTACGTACGAATTAACAAAAAAAAACATTAAAAGCTTGAGATTATATTATTTAGATGATGAAAGACTTCAAAATAGCTTTGCGGATTCTTCTACTGTTTTTATGTTTGGATACAATAAAGCGGGTCATCCTAATCAAGGAGGATTAAATAATATAAATGGATGGCATGAAGAGTTATTGGCTTTATTATCATTTAATTTCAATCTTGTTGAACGGAAATATGGCCATTTTTTTATTAAAAAAAATTATACAACTGATGAACTTGGTAAAATAACTTCGTTTTCTGTAAAACCAGGAAAATTAGAATAGTTTAAATATGAATGCAATTAAAAGTTAAGTCAGAATGATAACGTTAAAGAGATGAAAGCAAGCAAATTAGTTAATAATAACAACTCATGGACTGCTGTTTCGGGCATAGGTCAAACAGGAATTATGGTGGGTGTAAAAGCACAAAATAAAAAATCGTATTATTTTGGTTTAGAAGAGTGGAATAATTCGAGCATACTACGTAAACACAAGTTGGCATATTTAGATTCCTTTAGAAGTTTTCCTCGTTTGGAATATTATGAAAGAATTGAATTAATAAATTTTAGAAATGGAGCTGTTTATCACATTGGCAGATTAGAAAAGGTTAAACGATTAAAATGTCTTGAGATACCGGATATTAAAAAGCTTCTTATAATGGATAGTTGGCTAAAACAAGTTGAAGCGGATTTTCATAATATACAAGATTTGAGACCAATTGTAAATAACAATGAATATATGAAATGTTGGAATTCAAAAGATATTGTGGCACCTACTAATGAGGCGTTTATTTTGAATTTGCGTTATGAAAAAGTATCATTTTTTCAAAGTCCAAGAAATTTAACTTCAATAAATCCTGCTGCTAACAACTGGAAAAGATTAATTCATCTTTATGAAGTTTCCAATGCATTGGAATATCTATTTAATCAATGAAAAAAGTATTTTTATTCTTAATTGTTATACTTCCGATTGTTTCTTACTCCCAATCCTTCAACGAAGACAAGACCGCTTTTAGCAACTTTGTTAAACGTATGTATACTGCAACTCCTTTTGAAGGGGTTAAAATAGTTGATGATTATGAGCATAATTATTTGATATCCGTTGTGAGTTTAGAAAAAGCAAAATACACAAATGAGTCCATTATGAATCGCGTTGCTCAAGTAAAAGCTCAGTCTCAGGCTAGTACTTTTTTAAATGGAGCAACAATTTCAATGGATATGGTAATCACAACAAAAGAAACCAGAGACTCTACAAATAATGTAAAAACTATTGTAGAAACAGTTGAACAGATAAAACAAAATTCGGTTGGTTTCGCTCAAGGCCTTGAGTTATTGACGAACTTTGACAATACAGCAAGCCTGAGGATGGTTTTTGTTTACTTAAGAGAATTGAAAAAACAGTAAGAATGAAGAAAATAGTATCTTTTTTAATATTTGTTTGTTCTTTTATTTTCAATAACAACATTAGAGCACAGTCTTTCAGTGATGAAAAAAATGCAGCAATTAATTATGTAAAGCGAGTTTTTACATCATCCCCATTCGAGGGAGTAAAGAAACTAGAAGGAGAAGCAGGAAATTACTACGCAGTTGCTGTTACATTGATGAATATCCCCAAAGACTCCGTACTTAGCTTAGTTTCAAAAGCACAATCAAAAGCTCAGCTTATTGCAGAACAAGGTTTTGCCGAACCATGTGTGAAGTTTGAAATGATTGACAGAATAGAAAAAGGCAGTCAAAACACCTATCTTTTTTTGTGCACAACGCTAGAAGAATTTATTACCGAGATTATTAAGAAAAAAAGTATTGACGGTGCACGCATCATTTCTGCACCAAGTTATAAATATATTGTTAGCACCATAACTTTAGAAAACGCAAAATATACTACTCCTGAAATGCGAGATAAAGCAGCTTTTATGAAAGCAAAGCAATTGGTTAACACACTTGTAAATGGGTCAACCATCACATCAGACCAGATAATCAGGACTGACGAAAACGATAAAAGAACAGAAATTACCAGCACCGAAATAGTTAAAGAACATGCCATGGGATTTATTCAGGGCTTAGAATTACTTTTCGTCAAAGAAATAAATCAAAACAAAACAACCTATGTGTATTACTCAAAATTTTAAATTAAGATCATGGTAAAAAATTTAAAAACAATTTCATTAATATTTTTAATATTGTTGGCTACAACAAATGCGTTTTCGCAAACAGATAGTAAAGATGTTAGCATTACCTCAAGTGGTAGTGGTAAAACCTTGGAGGATGCAAAACAAGCGGCATTGCGAAGTTCTACTGAACAGGCCTTTGGTGCTTTTATTTCTTCAAAAACAGAAATGTTCAATGACCAGGTGGTGGCTGACCAAATGGCATCGGTTTCCAGCGGAAACATTAAATCCTATGAAGTGCTAAATGAATCTCAACTACCTGATGGTAGCTGGGGTGTTACTTTAAAAACAATTGTTTCGGTTGATAAACTTACCAGTTTTGTTGAAGCAAAAGGTATTGCTATAGAAATTAAAGGCGGCATGTTTGCTTTAAATATTAAACAGCAAATATTAAATGAAGAAGGGGAAGTACAAGCTATTGCTGAAATGGTTGGGTTATTACATGAGCCTATGCAAGTATCGTTTGATTATGAAATAATAAGTGGACAACCTATTAGTTTGGATGCGGAAAGTCAAAACTGGGAAATACCTTTAGTTGTTACAGCAACTACTAATAAAAATATCGATTTTTGTGCAAACTATTGTATTAAGACATTGGCAGCAATTAGTCTTTCTTCTGAAGAAGTAACAAGTTATCAAAGTTTAAATAAAGCTGTTTTTCCTGTTTTGATTAATTACAATGGAGTTGCTAAAACTTTTTATTTAAGAAAGCAAAGCAGTATAAATGCATTAAACACATTTACAAGTAATTGGGAATTTTATACCCGTTTATTTACCGTAGAATCTGGAATGGATGAATCAAATGGCAATGGCAAAGGTAGCATACATGATTTTAGCAGTAGTCGAAACTACAACAATGATGGAAAAACCATTAACTTTTTAACTACAAACCAACAAGCTGCTACATTTTCTTGGCAGGATAAACGAACGCTTTCACAAATTGAACAAATGACTGGTTATAAAGTTAAGCCAAGAGGCGGTATATCTAGTTTTAAAAATGGAGGCTTTATAGTTCAAGAAAAAGATGGACATGGTTTGGTGGTTTCAATCTTTGATTTAGGTGATTTAACACTAACTAGTGGAAATTTAGCATGTGATGAGTTGATATTATGTGGATATAGTGATTGGTATTTACCATCGTTAAATGAACTCGAATTAATATATAAAAATATTTATATTTGGGGCTTTGGGGCAATAAATTCTGATTCATATTGGAGTAGTACGGGCTATGGATCATCTATAGTTAATTATTTTAATTTTAAATTAGGTTTGCCTGGAAGCGAATTTTATAATGTCTATTCCAAACATTATGTTCGTGCAGTTAGGACTTTTTGAAATTTAATAAAATGAAAGAAATTAAAAAATTATTAAAATTTGTTGATGATGGTTCTAAGATTACATTAATTATAGGTTCTGGTGTGAATAGACATGCATACAATAATCAGAAAAATATACTTAATGATTGGAATTCATTATTGAATTATTTGTTCGATTCTAATAGAAGAGGTTTGAATTCAAATTTTATTCTAGAATTCGAAAGAAGGATTGTTGCTAAAACAGCACTCCAAAACGTAAAGAGTGCTAAGAAAACTGAAGTTGATATTTTAAAGAAATTATGTCAAAAGATTAAAGAGGAACAGACCTTAGCAGTCAAAAAAATGAAATATCCTACATTTCTTTTTAATTCAGATTTAGTAGAAAATGTAATCTCATTAAACTATGATCTGATTCCTGAAATATTGCTTAGTAATGGTAAACCATTGCAGTTGCTTAATTTGAAATCTGATTCTAAAAATAATAGACCCAATAATAGTAATCGATGTAGAGATGTGAATGGTATCAAATATTGGCATCCTCATGGGTCAGTTTTAAAACCAGATTCTATACTATTAGGATTAAGAAAATACTCAAAGAATGCCAAAGAAGTTGAACAATTAAGAAAACGATATAAAAGTAAAACCAATTTAAGTAAAAAACATTCTACTGATAATTTGAATTGGTTTGATGCACTAATACAAAGACCTATTATTATCTGT
>CANGLG010000082.1 GCA_947454395.1 Flavobacteriales bacterium | reverse complement strand
CACTAGCATTGGCCATTGACATTGAACGACTTCCCATTGGTTGCCATCCTTGAGCAAAAATCAAATTGAAGGAAAAACAAAGAAAAAGAATTGTTGTAAATTTCTTCATTTTATTAATCGTTTAAATGTTCCACACGATTTTGAATTATAATCTTTTTCTTCAACAAAAAACCATGAATTTCCATTGTCAGAGCTAATGGCAAAAATGGAAAAACGTTTATGCAATTTATTATTTTCCATCTCTTCTGAATTGAGGAGTTTTAACTCAACATGAATTGTTCTTCCTTCCTGTTCCATTTTGCCAATTACAGCATCCTGCCAAATTCCAGTTTCTTTCTCAAAAATTTCTTTAAAAGCAATATGTCCTCTAGATTTATAGTATTTAAGAACCTCTGGATGAGTTGCTGCTGCACGAGACAATTTCAAATCAGAATTAACTGCCATCAAATATTTGGCTACCGCAATATTCAAAGATTTTTCTTGTGAAGAATTTAATCCGCATGCACTTAGAAAAGCTAATAAAAAGATATAAAATAACTTTCGCATAAATTCGCTGCAAAATAATTATTTTTTTTGAAAAATTTAATAAATAATGGCAATCGAACTCATTATCAGTAAATTTATTTTTATTCAATTATTACTCCGATTGCATACAAGAATTGTATCTTTGGAACAAATAAATTCACATGAAACCAATTGAATTTCATTTCGACTTTCCTGAACGATCAATTTGGAAGGAAAAAATCATTAAAGAACTAAAAGAAAATTCTGATAAAATAATTTATAAAAACGAAATAGAAGGGATTTCAATTGATATTACCGAAAAACCATCACATTCATTCGAAGTAGATGACAATCGGAAATCTAACGACTGGAAAAATTGTTTTTATACCGATGTAGAAAATGAAAAAACAACAAACAGTCTTTGTCTGAAAGCATTAATGAGTGGCGCTGATAGTTTATTTCTAAACATAGAAAACGACAATTTAGATTGGAATTTATTGACGGATAATATTGAATTTGATTACATTTCAACAAGAATTAAATTCTCATCTAAAGAGGGAATAAACTCTTATTTAAAATTTAAAAATCACAATCCTAATATTGAAATTTTAATTGATCCATTAACTTTTCAAGAAGAGTTGATTGAGTATAATTTTGGATTTCTATTAAATGGAAGTGAGTTACAACAAATCGGAGCTAATACTTGGCAAGAAGCTGGCATTCTACTCTCCACTTTTCATGAACTTTTGATTCAAGACAAAAACCGAAACACGTTCAATGTTCATTTGGGAATTGGCAGTAATTATTTTATTGAAATCGCAAAAATTAGAGCTGTCAAATGGTTATTCAATCACCTTTGTTCTGTTTATAATGTGGATGAAACTAAGATTATTTTTACAGCAGAATCAAGCTTTTTAAATAAATCCCTTAAAGACCCAAATACAAACTTACTCCGTCAATCAACTGAAGGAATGGCGGCTTTAACCTCTGGTGTGTCTGAATTAACCATTCGCCCATTCGATGAAATTTCAGACGCTGGTTCTACTGATTTCTCGAGGCGAATGGCCTTAAACATCTCAAATATATTGAAAGAAGAAAGTTATTTCGACTTTGTCAAGGATCCTTTGAAAGGAAGCAATATAGTGGAATTACTATCGGAAGAAATTATTGAAAAATCTTGGGATTTCTTTAAATCACTTGAGTCTTTCAAAGCTCTAAAAAGCGCAGATAAAATAAATCACATCACTGAGGAAATTGAAAAAAGTCGAAATAAACGAGTTGCTCTTTTTCAGGAAAATGAAATCAAATTAATTGGGATAAATAGCTTCTTAAACATTGAAACAAATTCGAATCAATGGTCGAACAAATCATATATTGACGTTCCTTATTTAATCCTTGAAAAACATTTGTAAGTATGGAAAGAAAATTAATGCCAGATTTAAATTTTGAAGGAACGAAGGAAAAAGCGAAAGACATTTCCACTTTTCAAACCGCCGAAAATATTGATATTCTATCCGATTATTCAAAAGATGATTTAGTGGGGTTGAAACATACAAATTACCTTTCAGGAATTGAACCATATCTTGGAGGCCCTTATGCATCGATGTATGTTTCAAAACCATGGACAATAAGACAATATGCAGGATTTTCAACAGCTGAAGAATCCAATGCATTTTACCGAAGAAATCTTGCTGCCGGACAAAAAGGTCTTTCGGTCGCATTTGATTTAGCAACACACAGAGGATACGATTCAGACCATCCAAGGGTAATTGGTGACGTTGGAAAAGCCGGTGTCGCAATTGACTCAATTGAAGACATGAAAGTTTTGTTCAATGAAATTCCATTGGACGAAATGTCTGTTTCAATGACAATGAACGGAGCTGTTCTTCCAATTATGGCATTCTACATTGCTGCTGCACAAGAACAAGGAGTTGAACTTTCAAAACTTTCCGGAACGATTCAAAATGACATTCTGAAAGAATTTATGGTTCGCAATACTTACATTTATCCGCCATCTCCTTCCATGCGAATCATTGCTGATATTTTTGAATATACTTCGCAAAAAATGCCAAAATTCAATTCGATATCAATTTCTGGTTATCACATGCAAGAAGCGGGAGCTACAGCAGCAATTGAACTTGCATATACCTTAGCGGATGGAGTTGAGTACATACGAACTGGGTTAAAGGCAGGTTTGAAAATTGATGATTTTGCACCTAGACTTAGTTTTTTCTGGGCAATAGGAATGAACCATCACATGGAAGTAGCAAAGATGAGAGCCGGCAGGCTTTTGTGGGCAAAATTAGTTTCTGAATTTGATCCGAAAAATAGTAAATCCACTGCATTAAGAACGCATTGTCAAACATCTGGTTGGTCTTTAACCGAACAAGACCCATTTAACAACGTTGCAAGAACATGCATAGAAGCAATGGCGGCAGCTTTAGGTGGGACGCAATCTTTGCATACAAATGCGCTTGATGAAGCTATTGCATTACCAACTGATTTTTCAGCACGAATTGCACGTAATACACAAATTTACATTCAACAAGAAACCGGAATAACCTCATTCATTGATCCTTTTGCAGGCAGCTATTACATTGAAAAATTAACTTCTCAATTGGTAGATGAAGCATGGAAACTTATTCAAGAAGTTGAAGAACTTGGCGGAATGGCCAAAGCTATTGAAACCGGAATACCAAAAATGCGCATAGAAGAAGCTGCAGCTAAGAAACAAGCGCGTATCGATTCAGGGAAAGATGTCATTGTTGGTGTAAATCGCTTTCAAGTTGAAGATAATTCTGAATTAGACATTTTGGAAATTGACAATACAAAAGTTCGTTCTCAGCAAATAAATCGTCTAAACGAAATTAAAGCTCAAAGAAATCAAATCAAGGTTCAAAATTTATTATCAAAATTAGAACAAAGTGCAAAGGATAATAATGGAAACCTTCTTGAAATAGCGGTTGAATGTGCAATTGCGAGGTGTACTCTTGGTGAAATTTCGGACGCACTTGAAAAAGTATACGGAAGATATACAGCAACTATTAGAGCAATTAGCCAAGTCTATTCGAAAGAAGCAATGAAAGATGAAGATTTTAATACAGCCATCCAATTAGTAGAAGAATTCACAAAATTAGAAGGGCGTCGTCCAAGAATAATGATAGCTAAAATGGGGCAAGATGGTCATGACCGAGGAGCAAAAGTTATTTCAACTGCTTTTGCAGATATTGGTTTTGACGTTGATATTGGACCTTTATTTCAGACACCAGAAGAAGCTGCAAAACAAGCTGTAGAGAATGATGTGCACATTTTAGGTGTTTCATCTTTGGCTGCCGGACATAAAACCTTAGTACCTGCTGTTATTTTTGAACTAAAAAAACTTAATAGAGAGGACATAATGGTTGTTGCTGGAGGTGTAATTCCTCAAAAAGATTATGCTTTTTTGGAGGAAGCTGGTGTATTTGGAATATATGGTCCGGGCACAAAAATTTCCAAAGCAGCACAAGATATTTTGAAACTTCTTATTCAAAGTCATCAATAATTTATAAATTCGGCACAATAATTGAAAAGAGTGCCTAAAAATAAAATGAAGCCAATGAAAAATTTCAAAACACTATTTTTATTCGCGTTTTTACTTGTGTCGACTTTCTTGTCCGCTCAACCAAAATTATCTTTTACGGAATCAAAGCAAATCTTAATTTTAGATGAAGAGTCTAAAAATGGAAATTCTGTTGACTTAAATGCAAATTTCGTAAGTGCAGGAACTAAAAAAATAAGCACCCTGTGGACAATTTCCGGGACAAAAGATAAAGACTGGAAATTTATCAAAGGTGATGAAAAATCAGATCAGGTAACTGTTCAATTTACCAAGGTCGGAACATATTCTGTATCTCTTATTGTTGCATTTTCAAGAACAAAAAAAGTTAAGAATGGCGCAGAAGAAGAGACTGAAGAAGAGGAGGACGAACTTTCTGTAGAAAAAGAAAATCTAATTACAGTCACCAATAATCTAGATGAACTTACGCAAATTCATGCAGATAGTAACTTTGTTAAACTTGTAAAAAAAGCCTCTGATTATGTTGTAAAACCAAAATATGCCGGTGATCCAACACCAAATATATTTCTAGCAAAAGGATATTATGGCATGTACAGAAAAGCACTTAAAGATCCTGCTATTCCGGAGCCATTTGATGAAGCAATATCTGCCACAGCTGCTGCTATTGAAATGGACCAAAACGGTGTATTCAATACATCAATTCATAAGATTTGGTTGAATAAATTTCAAAATGAAGTAGTAAATGTTGGGATACTTTTCAATTTGGATGAAGAAAGTAATTACCCCGTTTTTTATTCCGGAGATAACCTTGAGCGAAAAAATGAATTAAACTCTCAAATGGTTGATGGAATTGAACAATATTTGTCAATTACAAAAAACCCAATTGCAGCTAAAATGTTGGAAGCAGCTATCCGTTATAATTCAAAGGATACTAAAACAGCATCCCTAATATGGAAAGAGGAAATGAATAACATTTTGAAACTTGAAAACTTGGAGAAGTTTACTGAGACAGATTTAAAAGTGTTAAAAGTGGGAGTTATTTTAAGTGCTCAAATGCTAACATTAAGAGATAAAAACACGACAGAAGCCTGTAAATTACTAAACAAAGTTGAACCGTGGTATGGTACGCAGAAAGATTTCTATTCTTATTATGAAAAAGCCATGAATAAATGTGGAAAACAATAAACATTACAATCTTAAAAACTAAAAAAGGGAGCTCTGAGTTCCCTTTTTTTTATTCACTATTATTGTGGTAATGAAAAATATCCCAAGTTTTATTAAAAATAAATACACAATTACAGGAATCGTTTTTCTAGTATATTTCTTATTTCTGGATGATTTAGATATAATTACAATTGTAAATCAAAAAAGAAAGCTCTCTAAATTAGAAATTCAAAGAGACAAGCTGTCTGAGGATTTGGCTTCAACAAAAAACACATTAAAAAAATTAAAAAATATTAATTCTCTCGAAGCTTACGCCAGATCGCAAAAATTCTTTAAACGAGATGATGAAGATATCTTTGTGATTACTTACGAAAAGAAAAAGAAGCAATAGGTTGCTCATACAATATCATTCCGGGAAAATAAAAAGCTAGTATTTGATTATAATCATACCCGTATTTTGTCATATTCATTGCACCTTCCTGACAAAGTCCAACACCGTGTCCAAATCCCCTACCCGATAAGACAATAAAATCACCTTCTTTTGAACAACTAAAAAAGGTAGACTTTAGTTTAAATGCTTCTCTGATATCTCTCAACGGAATTCCGAAGAAAGGATTAATAAAAAATGTTTTTCTCTCATTTTGTTGAAAATTAAACATTTGTTCCACACTTATACTATCCCAAACTGGAAAATTGTATTTGTCCTGAAGAAATGTATTCCAATCTTTAATTGGGATTTTCTTAACCCATTTTGATTGGTTCGTATGTATACAAAACGTATCTTTAAAGCTTGAAAAACCTTCGATTTTTTGATTCCATACTGCATCTGGCTCACATGTTTGTCCACCACAATTGGCATGAAAAAAAGTAGAATACAAGGCTCCATTTTTATCTAACATAATTACACCTCTTGTTTTACTAACAGCTGTATCAATTACAGGAGATTGATTTCTTTTGTGCAAATAAGCTTGACAGTGTGTCGCATCACAAAGATTAAAACCAGAGGACTCATGCTTTTTCTTATATTTCATTGCATACGTTCGACTTATTATTGCTTGAACTTTGTAATATTCTATTCGCTGACCTGTTCCAGCTTCTGATTCAATAACCCCTTCTAGATATTGCTCCAAGTCTATATCATTAATAACTTGCAAGTAACCTTTTGTATTTAAAACAAAAAAATCACCTTCATAGGATCTTGTTTTTAATGTGGGTTTTAATACTTTAATATCTAGGTGATTTTCATTTTTTTCTTGAACTACTGAAATGTTATTTCCAACATGTAATACTTTTCCATTTATACTGATTTCTATTTTACCAGTTTGTTCCGGTGAAAATTCAATCAGATCGGGCGATGAAATTTTAGCAATAAAACTAGTATCTGAGAATATAAAACAAGAACCTACTTTTGGACTAAACCGAACCTGCGAAATTTTTTGACTTGCAAATAATCCGACACGAATTAATTGAGCTTCTGATGTAAAGCTAGAACAAAATAAAACTATAATTATTAATAAGCGTAACATTACCTAATTTCTATCCAAATTCAGACCAGATTTTTTCAGCAATTCTTTTACTTGCGCCATTGTCACCTAACAGGTGAATAAGTTCATTATAACTATTGAGCACATTTTGGCGATTCCCTCCTCCTATTTTAATTAATTCCAGCTCCGCTATAATACTATCTGCTGTGCAATCAAATTGTATTAATTCTCGAACTGCTTCTTTATTCAAAATTAAATTAACAAGCGAAATATATTTTATTTTAACAAGTGAACGAGCAATCCAATAAGAAATAGAAGAGCTCTTGTAACAAACAACTTGTGGAACTCTGAATAAAGCAGTTTCGAGAGTAGCAGTGCCGGAAGTAACAATCGCCATGGTAGCAGAATTTAGCAATTCATAAGTTTGATTTTTTATAAACTTTACATTTTCGCGCTCGAATTTTTTATAAAAGTCTGACTCTAAACTTGGCGCACACGCTACAATAATTTCATATGAATCAAATTTACTAGCTGCTTCAAGCATGATTGGAAGTTTTCTCTCAATTTCCTGTTTCCTACTTCCAGGTAAAACAGCAAGAATTGGTTTTTCAGATTGAATTGAATGATTTTCGCCATCATTAAATGCATTTACCTCATCTAAAAGCGGATGGCCCAAATATTCTACTGAAACATCAAAACGCTGATAAAAATCTTTTTCAAAAGGGAGAATACAATACATTTTACTAACATTCTCTTTTATTTGATATACTCGTGATTGCTTCCAAGCCCAAATTTGAGGTGAAATGTAATAGATAACTTTAATTCCATTTTTTTTTGCCCATTTGGCAATTCTTAAATTAAATCCAGGATAATCAACAAGAACAATAAAATCAGGATTAAAATTCAAAATTTGTTCCTTGCAAATTTTAAAATTATTTAATATCGTTCTTAGATTCAATAAGACTTCTACAAACCCCATAAAAGCAAGTTCAGATAAGTGTTTTTGTATTGCCACACCTTCCTTAATCATTCTGTCACCTCCCCAACCAAAAAATATATAATTCGGGTTTAAAAGCAACATTTCCTTGATTAAATTCGAGGCATGTAAGTCCCCTGAGGCTTCTCCTGCTACAATGAAAACTTTTTTTTCTGTATTCACATTATAAGATTGACGTAAATCATATAGGGTGCGTAACAAAGTACACCTAGAATAATACCTTTTGTATAGTCGTATTTTTCTCTATTTAGAAAATAATAAAACCACAGTAAATTAGAAATTAAAGACAATGAAATATACTTACTTCTGAATTCTGGGTTATCAGACATAAGATCCCAAATAAACAGAAATGTACTACCTTTTGAAATTGACAGAATATATAAAACAATAGGTAAAAAAATCAATGGTGAAATAATTCCAATCAACAAACCAAACGTATTTTCTCTGTTCCAATAAGATTTCATAATTTCCAATTTTCAAATTCATTCATTTTCTCGTATGCCGTTAAATCATACAATGTAGGCACGATACTCACATATCCATTTTTCAACATATGTAAATCCGTATCTTCTCGCTTATCTTCGTCCGAGAATTCTCCTGAAAGCCAATAATATGGCCTACCAAATTGATCAAGTCTTTTTTCGAATCGATCTTCCCAAAATGCATGTGCTTGCTTACAAATTTTAATTCCCTTGATTTCAGGGATTTTTAGTTTGGGTACATTTACATTCAAACATATTCCTTTCGGAAAATTAGAATTAAGCGCCTTTTCAATTATTTTAGCAGAGAAATACTTCGTAGGTTCAAAATCAGCATTGGCATCATAGTCCGCAAGAGAGAATCCAATAGATGAAATCCCTTCCATTGCTCCCTCAATGGCAGCGGACATAGTTCCAGAATAAAGTACATTTGTTGAGGAATTTTCACCGTGATTTATTCCTGATAAAATCAAATCAGGTTTCCTGTGAAGCACCTCATAAATGGCAAGTTTCACACAATCAACCGGTGTACCTGAACAAGAATAGGCTTTCGTTTGACCAAATAAATTCACTTCATTCAATCGTAATGGATGATTAATCGTAATGGCGTGCCCCATTCCTGATTGTGGCTTATCTGGAGCAACAACAACCACATCTCCAAATTGTGTTGCAACATCAACAAGCGCATGAATACCAGAGGCATTCACACTATCATCATTTGTAACCAGAATTAATTTTCGTTCTGTCAAAATTTCTATTCAAGTGCTCAAAATTAAAAGAATTATCCCGTATTATTGGCTAATTTCGCGTTACATATGAACAATTTAAAATTAATAACTCCAGACCAAAAACTTGCATTTTGCCTAGTTTCAGTTGCTCCAATTAGAGCAGAAGCAAATGATGGCTCCGAAATTATTTCACAATTACTTTTCGGTGAACCCGTTGAAGTAATCGAATTTGGAGAACCATGGACAAAAATTACAACAATTAACGATGGCTATTCTGGATTTGTAGATGTAAAACACTTACTCCCTGTCACAGAAAAAGAATTTAAAATTTGGGTAAAAACATATAGCTATCAAAATGAACTAATAAAGGAAATAAAAACACCATGGGGAATTCAATTCACCTCCAGAGGAAGTTTCATCAGCGACGAAGAATATTTCAAAATTGGTTCATTTGATTTTTCTCATAAAGTAACCGAACTAAATAGTTCAAAATCAATTGTTCAAAATGCTATAGAATTATTGAATGTACCTTATTTGTGGGGAGGGAAAAGTATTTTCGGAATTGATTGTTCTGGATTTATTCAAATACTATTTAGACTTTACGGTGTAAACTTACCGAGGGATGCATACCAGCAAAAAGAATTAGGTAACGAAGTTGAATTTCATGACACTATCCCTGGAGACGTTGCTTTTTTCTCAAATTCTAAAGGGAAAATCATTCATGTAGGTTTAATAATTGAAGAAAAACAAATCATTCACGCTT
>CANGLG010000081.1 GCA_947454395.1 Flavobacteriales bacterium | reverse complement strand
GTTTCACTGAAGACAGTGGCAAAATGAAAAAGCTAGTGGAATTATTTCCTTATGCATCGAGTTTCTCAATTTTGTATTTAAAATCACTCGCAAATTCCGGTGATATTCGTTTGGAATCAGAACTGGAGAAGTTAGCATTTAAAATCAATGCTAGAGATATTCTGTATAATTTAATTCATTCAAAACCGATACCGCAGGGTCAAGAGTCGGAAGAACTAAAGCAATCTGAAATTGTAGAGGAGAAACAAGTAGAAATTCTTGAAGAAACGTTAATCCAAGAAAAAAATAAGGAAGAAGAAATAGAACAAATTGAAATTTTAGCGCCGAATATTGAATCAAAATCTAATTCATTTGATGATGAGCTCGATAAACTTATAGTTTCCTCGGCATTATCAACATCATTTGTAGAGAGAGAATTGGAACCTATGACAGAATTGAATCGAGAAGAAAAAGTCGATTCTGAAGAAGATGAAAAGGAAGAAGTAACTATTATTGAGGAGCCGGTTGAAAAAAAATTATTTTATCAAATTGAAGAAACAGTTGAAGATAATTCAGTTAAAGAAATTTCATCTCCGAAATCATTTACAGCTTGGCTAAAAGTTGTTTCTTCTTCTGATGATGATGTGGTTGAAGAACAGGAAGATCCCAATAATACAGCGTATTACACATTTGAAAAACCCAAAAAAGAATTTTATTCTCCAGTTAAAAAAGCAAAGGAAAGTTTGGATGAAAACAAAATGCCTGTGAGTGAAACTTTGGCCAAAATATTTGCTCTCCAGGGAAATTATTCAAAGGCAATTTATGTTTATGAGCAATTAATTTTGATTTTTCCCGAAAAAAAGAGTTTCTTTGCAACCCAAATTAAAAATTTAAAGAAAAAAATTAATTCTTGATTATGGATCTTATACTGTCTATTTTAATCGTTTTAGCTTGTATTTTGTTAATACTTGTAGTTTATATTCAAAATCCAAAAGGTGGAGGTCTGAGCTCAGATTTTGGTTCTGCTTCTCAATTAGGTGGTGTTCAGAAAACAAATGAGTTCATTGACAAACTTACATGGTCTCTAGCTGGATTAATTGTTGTTTTGAGTTTACTTATTACGCTACGTCAACCAAAGCCATCTAAACCTGCGCCTCAACCTAAGAAAACTGAGCAGCCGGCTTCAAATCAAAACCCAAATCAAAATCCGAATAACGGAGGTCGTTAATAAGATTTAAATAATTTTTAAAAATGTCAGTATGTCATTCATGCTGACATTTTTATTTATGGTTGCACTAATTTGAATGAAAAAATGTCCTAAAAAGCACGTGGCATGAATTTGGGCTAGTTCGTGAAAAATAAAATAATTAAATTAAAAATATGTCAGTAAAATTCAAACCTTTGGCAGACAGAGTTCTAATTGAACCTGCACCAGCAGAACAAAAAACAGCAAGTGGAATTATTATTCCAGATACGGCAAAAGAAAAACCTTTGAAAGGAACTGTAATTGCAGCCGGAGAAGGAAAGAAAGATGAACCCATGACTGTGAAAATAGGTGATTCTGTTCTTTATGGACAATATTCAGGTACAGAAATCAAAATTGACGGGAAAAATTTCTTGATCATGCGTGAATCTGATATTTACGGAATTTTTTAATTAACATTTAAACTTACAAAAAATGGCAAAAGATATCTTTTTTGATGTAGAAGCAAGAGAAAAATTAAAAAAAGGAGTTGATGCGTTAGCTGATGCAGTAAAGGTTACATTGGGTCCAAAAGGTCGAAATGTTGTAATCGGTAAAAAATTCGGTGCTCCTCATGTGACAAAAGACGGTGTTACAGTTGCAAAAGAAATTGAACTGAAAGACCCAATTGAAAACATGGGAGCTCAAATGGTAAAAGAAGTTGCTTCTAAAACCGCTGATATTGCGGGAGACGGAACAACAACTGCAACTGTTTTGGCGCAAGCAATTATTAGTGCAGGATTGAAAAATGTTGCAGCGGGCGCAAATCCAATGGATTTGAAACGTGGTATCGACAAAGCTGTAGCTGAGGTAGTTAGAAATTTGAAAAAACTTTCTAAAGAAGTTGGTTCTGATAATTCTAAAATAAAACAAATTGCAACAATTTCAGCAAATAATGATGAAACTATCGGTGCATTGATTGCTGAAGCAATGAAGGTTGTTGGTAATGACGGTGTAATCACTGTTGAAGAAGCAAAAGGAACTGAGACTGAAGTTAAAACAGTTGAAGGAATGCAGTTTGATAGAGGTTATTTATCACCTTATTTCGTTACAAATGCTGAAAAAATGGTCACAGAAATGGAGAATCCATTGATTTTAATTTGTGAGAAAAAGATTTCAAGCATGAAGGAACTTCTTCCAATTCTTGAACCAGTTGTTCAATCTGGAAAAGGATTGTTAATCATTGCTGAAGATGTTGATGGAGAAGCTTTGGGGACTTTAGTTGTAAACAGAATCAGAGGTTCTTTGAAAGTCGCAGCAGTAAAGGCTCCGGGTTTTGGAGACAGAAGAAAAGCAATGCTTGAGGACATCGCGATATTAACTGGAGGTCAAGTGGTTTCAGAAGAGCGTGGAATGACGCTTGAAAATATCACAATCGATATGTTGGGTTCTGCGGCGAAAATTGAAATCGACAAAGACAATACAACGATTATCAATGGAAAAGGTAAAAAAGCAGACATTACAGCTCGTGTTGGTCAAATCAAAGCTCAAATCGAAACAACAACTTCTGATTACGACAAAGAAAAATTGCAAGAAAGATTGGCGAAATTGGCTGGTGGTGTTGCTGTTCTTTATGTAGGCGCACCAACCGAAGTTGAAATGAAGGAGAAAAAAGATCGAGTTGATGACGCTTTGGCTGCGACTAGAGCCGCAGTTGAAGAGGGAATTGTACCTGGTGGTGGTGTAGCTTTAATTCGTGCTATCGAAACACTTGATAAATTAAAAGGTGAAAATGAAGACGAGGTTACCGGAATTGCGATTGTTAAACGTGCCGCTGAGGAACCTTTGCGTCAAATTATTGCAAATGCTGGTGGTGAAGGTGCAGTAATTGTTCAGAAAGTTCGTGAAGGGAAAGACGACTTTGGATATAATGCGCGTACTGAAACTTTTGAAAAACTTTACAAAGCGGGTGTTATTGACCCAACTAAAGTTACGCGCATTGCAGTTGAAAACGCAGCTTCCATTGCTTCTATGTTGTTGACAACAGAATGCGTCATAGCTGATCAACCGGAGGATTCTAACGCAGCTGCTGCAATGGCAGGAATGGGCGGAGGAATGCCTGGAATGATGTAGGATTTACAAGAGTCCGCCTTTGTGGACTCTTTTCCATTTTCTTCTTCCCGACTTGATTCGGATAGTTGGAAATGTCAATATATGAGGCTGTCGAAGGACAGCCTTTTTTGTTAAATTTGTATGTGTGTTACAGTAATTCATCTACATCATTGAATATTGATTTGTCAAAACGTTACAACAAGAAGATCAATGAATTACCTGAACAGAAAATTTTCTTTTCAAATGGTTATCAATTTCCTGAATGGAGAGTTGTAACCAAAGATGACACAATTCAATTAATGCGTTGGGGACTCGTTCCTAATTGGTTCAAAGAAATCAATGCGAATAATATTGCATCAAAAACCATCAATGCAAGAATAGAATCACTCAGTCAAAAACCAGCATTTAAATCATTGGTAGCAAGTAAAAGATGCATTGTGCCTTCAACCGGATTTTTTGAATGGAAAACTATTAATGGTGACAAACAATCATTTTTCATATATCCCGAAAACAAAGCACTATTTTCTATGGCTGCACTTTTTGATACTTGGAAGGAAATAGACTCCGGTAAGCTTCTTACAACTTTTACAATAATCACTTGTGAATCAAGGGGATTTATGAATGATTTTAATTTTGATCACAATCGAATGCCTGTGCTTCTGAAAAGTGAAATGGAAAAAGATTGGTTAGTTGGTGAGGGGAAACCTCAGGATTATTTAGAAGAAAATTTCACCCAGAAAATGAATGTGCATATGGTTGATAAAAGAGTATTGTCTGGTTCTAATTCAAATCAAGAATCAGCACAAAAACTATTCGAACCAAAAAACTCGCAACAATCTCTTTTTTAAATCAAAATATTGGTATCGTTTTTGTCAAAGCGAATTTCTAATTTTACATCAGGTTTTTAAAAACACACAAACAACGACAAAAATGAGATATTTCGCGCTTTTGATTGCTTTTTTACTTTTTGGATTGTCCTCTTGCATTGAAATAATTGATGATTTAACTGTTAAAAGCGACGGATCTGGAACCTTTAAATATACAGTGAACCTGAGTTCAAGTAAAGTGAAGGTTAATTCAATTCTTGCCTTGGATAGTATAGATGGTAAAAAAGTACCTAGCATTGACGAAATCAAATTGAAAATCGATCAGTTTGTAAAGACATTGGATGCTCAAAATGGAATTTCAAATGTGAAAGCGGAAGCGAACTATACCGATTTTATCATCAAATTTTCTTGTGATTTCACTAATGTAACTTTATTACAGGAGGGATTGAAACAATCTGTAATGTCTATGACCAAAGAAAAATCCATTCCTGAACTTGAACACAATTGGTTAACTTGGGATGGAAATAAGCTTGTTCGTTCTATACCTGAAATTACGGGTAAAAAGATTAGTGAATTAAATGAAAGTGATATAGAGCAATTGAAAAAAGGAACATATACTTCCATTACACGCTTTGATAAAGTAGTCGAAAAATACGAAAATCAAGCTGCACAGTTATCTAAAAGTAAAACTGCAGTGATGGTAAAAACGGATACTTACAAACTGAAAGAAAACCAAGATGTCTTGGAGAATACAATCTATTTGACTTCCGGTAAAAACTAGCAAGATTATTCGTAATTTCGCTTCACATTCGCAACATCCATGAAATTGAAGTATTTTATTTACAGCGCTTTTATTCTAAATATCAGCCTTTTATTTTCGCAAAAATCAGAACATCTTATTCCAAAAGATGCTGTGACGGTTTTTAGTATTAACAACATTAACCTATTGCAAAAAATTTCGATGGATGAACTAATTACCTATGATTTCATGGAGGAAGTTCATCAAGAATTATTTGATGGTTCAACAACAGGAAAAACATTAAAAGATTCAGGTTTAGATTTCGACCAAAAGCTAAATGTGTTTTATGGAAAAGGATTGAAAAATGAAATTTCGGGTTTTTCTTTCGGGGTAAAATCTCAACAAGATTTATTTTCAGTATTTGATGATTTTGAATTGATTCACGAAGATTATCATGGTGCACAAGTTTATGGTTCTTTCTTTAATAATTTGATAATCAAAGAAAATTCTGCATTACTAATTCGTGTGGAGCCAACGATGGAGTTCATCGATGAAATGACAGATTCAATCTGGTATGCTCGAGGAAACGAAAGTGCGTTTGATTTGTATGAAGAAGATGGTGGCGATGAAGGTGAGATTATGGATGAAGAATTTGATGATGAAAATACAGATGAAACTGAATTTCCACAGGCTTCGGATGATCCGAATGAGAAAAATTATTATGAATTGCGAGACAGTGTACAACTGGTTATTCAACGTGACCAATTGGATAGTATTTTACATGAATTATTTGTTAAAAATGAAAATTTGGTTCTAAGTGATACTCGTTTTGCAGAGCAAATTCAGCATAATTCCGAAGGCGTTTTTTATATGGATAATTCAAGAAATTTAGAGAAATCAAATGGTTTATGGTACTTTCAAACAGTATTACCAAGTCTGTATCAAGACATAAAAGAATTGTATACCGGAAACGTAATACTTGGTGATATGTATTTGAAAGATAATTCAGTGGAATTTAACATTGATGCCCGATATGGTGAAAAGTTAGGTTCAATTTATGAGCAAATGAATGATTCTAAATTCGATAAAAATGTATTGAAATATATTCCTCAGAGTAGCACGGGTTATTTTACTTACAATGTTGATTTGAGAAAAGCATATGAGAAAGCGTATGAAGTTATTATGCCAATTCTTAGCGATGAAAAAAATGCTCAGATTTCTATGAATGTCCTTACAATCGAATTATTGAATGAGTACATTAACAAAGATGCTTTATTTGGTACATATAAAGGAAGTATGTTTGGATCATTTAACGGAATTAAGAAAATAAAAACAAAGAAAATCGAGTTCTATTACAATGAAGAAACTTTTGAATATGGAGAAAGAGAAGCCGTTGCTGAAGAGGATATGCCTGTATTTACATTCGGATTCTCCATTGATAGAAACGACATTCCTGAAAAAGTAATGAAGCATTTAAGTCGTTTGACTTCAAAAGTAAAAAACATGGGTGATTACTGGCGAATGGACAATGCGATTTTAGATGCGGCACCGGTTTACTTGATTAATAAAAATGGACTTTTTATCATAACAAATGATGAAGATTTGGCAGTGTATCACTCCAATGGGTATGGAAAAGAAGCATTGACTAAAGCAACTGCAAAAAAAGCTAAAAAGAGTGGTTTTATGTATGGCTCGGTTGATATCGCTCAAACTATAAGCCGATTCCCAACCGATATTCTCAATGATAAACAAAACGAAATGATTCAGTCATTGAAAGGTAAATCTGGTAAAATGGAATTGACTTCAAGTAAAACTGATTCCAATCACACGACTTTCGATTTGAAATATGTTTATTCAGGACAGGAATCTTCGGCAAAACATTTACTAGACCTAATTAATACAATCTACGTAGTTTCAAAATAATAGGTTTTGGCCAAAAAAGTATTAACGATAATTCTTCTGTCGATTTCATTAGGAGCCTTTTTATACCTGCGTCCCTATCTTTTCAAAAAGGAAATTCCTGCGAGGATTATTGATCGATTGCCGAATGCTGATTTTCTTGGAAGATTAAATGTTCTCGAACTTGCACGTGAAACAAGTGGAATGATGTATTACAATAAAATTCCTTATAGGGATTTTACTTCTTACGAGTTTATTTTGGGTCAATCAAAAATGTATGGTCTAAATCTTCAAAAACCCGTTTATCTTTTTGGAAATGAAGCAGGTGATTGGGGAGCAATCATTCAAGTCAGTGATAGCGCCAAAATGTCTCAGGGTATCGAACGGATAAAGAATTTCTTAAATGTTCGAGATACAATTTTATTGGAAACAAAAGTATGGTACTATCCAACTGAAAAAATGTATTTGCATTATGGTAAAAACTATCTTTTTCTCTATCAAGGTTCAAATTTCAAAAAGAATTTGATTCATGTTTTAAATGCACGCATTTATAGACAAAGCAAAGAATGGAAAACTTTTCTGAGTCAAAAACAATTTAATAAAGAACATTTAGTAATTTACTCCAATTGGATAAAGCTTCGGCAATTCGGCATTGAAACGGCTATGTTTGCGCATGATAGCGATTCACTAAGTTTCAATCTAAAAAGTTATCTCCGAAAAAAAACACCATTTTATTTGAAAAAGAAAAATGATGGAATTGCAATTAGTTCAGTTTTAAATGCCAACAAATCTGTTGAATTACATTTGGATATTCGTGAAATAAAAAATCATCCAGAAGATTCCATGTTGATTAGCTTAATTAGATATTGTAAAAGAATCGGATTTCCGTTGAATGACTTCATTAAGTCTTGGGATGGAGATCTATGTTTTGTAGAAGGAGGTACACAGAAAGTGAAAGAAAAATATATCACAACCGAACTCGATGATGATTTTAATGTGACTGAAGTAGAAAAAACAAGAGAGGTAGATGTTCCTGGTTATTCTGTTGTTTTTTCAACGACTAGCTACGCGCCAATTTTTATTAATAAACTATTTCAAAAAGGAATTTTGACCAAAGATGGAGAGCAATTCCGATTATTATTTTCACCTTTATTACATTTCTCAAATACCGGAAATTTTATGAAGTTTTATTCCGGAGAGACATCGCCGCGGTTAATTAAGAGTAATAAAAACAATGTTGTATGGACGAATCGTGGAACAAGGTATTCTTTTAGTATTGATTCTCTCAATAGAAATGAGGTTTTTGGTAGTATGCAGATTCCTGTAAACCGAATTATTCGAAGAAATAAACTGATTTAAACGAACTCAAACTCATCCGCGTGTTCTGAGATATAATTCAATGTTTCCAAAATCTCCTCCATTTCTGAAGTTGTAACCAATTTGCTTCTATATTCTTTGAAATGACCTATGCCTTTGAAGTAATTGGTGTAATGCCTTTTCATTTCGTTTATTCCTACCGTTTGTCCTTTCCATCTGATACTCATTAAAAGGTGATCTTTGGCTGCTTCAACTCTTTCCTGAATTCCTGGAGCAGTAAGATGAGTACCTGTTTGCATGAAATGTTTAATCTCGTTGAAAATCCAAGGGTAACCTATGCTTGCGCGTCCAATCATTATTCCATCAACGCCATATCTGTTTTTATATTCCATTGCTTTTTCAGGTGAATCGATGTCTCCATTTCCAAAAATTGGAATGCGCATTCTGGAATTATTTTTCACTTCACCGATCAGCGACCAATCAGCTTCCCCTTTGTACATTTGTTTTCTGGTTCTTCCATGTATTGAAAGCGCCTCAATGCCAATATCTTGCAGTCTTTCAGCAACTTCAACAATGTTTTTTGTATCATCATCCCATCCCAGCCTTGTTTTAACAGTTACTGGTAAACCGGTTACTTTTACTATCTCGGCAGTCATACGAACCATTTTGGGAATGTCTTGCAGTATACCGGCTCCGGCACCTTTACAAGCTACTTTCTTCACGGGACAACCATAATTGATATCTAGTAAATCCGGATTTGTTTTATCAATGATTAATGCCGCCTGTTTCATACTTTCGATGTCCGAGCCAAAAATTTGAATTCCAATTGGGCGTTCATATTCAAAAATATCCAGTTTCTGAACGCTTTTAGCAGCATCGCGAATAAGTCCTTCTGAGGAAATAAATTCCGTATACATCAAATCGGCGCCGTGTTTTTTACATAAAGCACGAAATGGGGGATCACTCACATCTTCCATTGGAGCTAACAATAGCGGAAATTCTCCTAATTCTATGTCGCGAATTTTAACCATTATTTTTTGAAGAAATCAGGACGTTCCGTTTCGATGACTTTTAAATAGTTTTTTAGTTCTTGCTCATTCGAGGATTTCAAGACCATTAGCATATCTTCTGATTCAACCAAAATGTAATCTTTCAGACCATCAATCAAAACAAGTTTATTTTTCGGAACATTGACCAAACAATTTTCAGAATTAAAAGCAAAAACATTATTTCCAATAATTGAATTTGTGTTTTCGTCTTTTTTCAAGTGTTCAGTCAAGCTTCCCCAAGTTCCTAAATCACTCCAATCAAAATCAGAAAGTACGACCGAAATATATTTAGCATGTTCCATAACTGCAAAGTCAATGGAAATGTCTTCACATTTGTCAAAAGCATGATAAACAAATTCAGTTTCTTTTTGAGTATCGTAGTGAGATAAATCACTTCCGAAAAGATTGAATAAAGCGGGTTGAAACATTTTTAGTGCTTCTAAAATAACATCGGCGCGCCAAACGAAAATACCGGCGTTCCAATAGAAATTACCTGCCTCTAAAAAACCTTTTGCAGTTTCTAAATTTGGTTTTTCTCTGAATTGAATTACGTCTGTAGCCTGTCCTTTTTCAACAT
>CANGLG010000080.1 GCA_947454395.1 Flavobacteriales bacterium | reverse complement strand
TATCAAATTTAGACTTAAGATTTGGCAAAAGGAACATAATACAAGGAGATTTCATTTTACCAGATTTTAGAAAAGAAGGAAATGCACAACTAAATGAAAATCTGAGATATGCATACATTAATTTAAATGATTTAGAGAAGTTTAACTTACCTAAAGGAACAAAAAATCTGAGTTTTGACAAACCGCTTTCAAATTTCGTTTTTGCTGAAATATCAAATTTAAAAACAACAGGAAAATTAAATGACTTTAAATTAATAATCCAAAACATAAATACAGAAATTGGAAGTATTAGTTTAGATAATTATTTAAAAATTCAAAACACTAGTGACGGGATTTCATTTTCCCCCGTTAAAATAGATTCTTCACTTCTAAATATTACCAATTTCAACATAGCTAAATTAATTGATAATTCAAATTTTGGAGTCGTAAATGGCAAGGTAAACTTAAATGGATTGATTCCCAATGATGGGGGAATTCTACTAGAAAATATAGATGCTAATCTAAATCGTTTTGATTTTTCTCAATATGCCTACACAGGAATTTCAATTAAAAATGGTTCATTTAAAAACGATATTATTGATGCCAGTTTAAAATTAGACGATCCCAATATAAAACTGACCTACAATGGAAAAGTTTCAATTGGAGAAATCCAAAAATTCGACGTAAAGCTTGATATTCAAGATGCCATGCTTTCTGCACTAGGCTTTACGAATGGCGGCAATATTAAATTTTCAACCGGGTTAAGCTGTAATCTTGAAGGTTCATCTTTGGATAGAATCAAAGGGGATATAAATGCAGACTCAATTTCTTATTCAGAAGAATCGAAAAATCTGAAAGTCCCTTCTTTGAAACTAACTCTTGACAGGAAAACAGAAGGGGATGACATTAAAATTGTCAGCACTTTGCTCAATGCAAGTATTAATGGGAAAATTAACTATGAAACAGTTATTAACGACTTTCTTGCTGAATTAGCAGTAGTTTTCCCCTCTTTAATTACATCTGAAAAGAATCGTATTAAAGGAAAAAGCAACTTCGAATTTGAAATAAAAACGGGCGATTTAACTGAATTACTTAACATTTTTGTTCCGGATTTAAAGATTAAGATTGATACTAAACTTTCTGGGAATTATAATTCTGAACAGTCAAATTTGAGAGCTGATTTAACATCTGATTATATTGAATATCAAGATATTAAAATAAATGATTTAAAGTGTAATCAAACCATCTCCCCTTTTGGAATTATTGGTAACTACAGCCTGACTGAATTAAAATACAGTGATTCGTTAAAATTTTCCAATGTTTTATTTTCTGTTGATGGAATGAACGGGATTTTGAATTCAAAACTAACTTGGGATCCAAATACAAAAAATTATTCCTCGATTGAGTGGAAAACCATTGTTTTAGATCAAGATTTATTTAATTTTCAATTGAAGCCTTCGTTCTTCTCTTTGAATGGATTGCAATGGAAAATCCAAAATGAATCCGATGTAGAGCTTAGCTCAAACGATCTTCATGTATCTAATTTTCACCTTTCAAGAGACAAACAATCAATTCAAATTAACGGTTGTCTATCAAGAAATGACAATGATAAATTAAAATTAGACGTGCAACAACTTGATCTTGAAGAACTTTCTCAATTACTAGGACTAGAAACAGAATTGAGCGGGAAATTTTCAGGCTGGAGTGAAATTTCCAATCCATATACCAATTTCAATTACATGGGTGATGCTCGAATTGAAAATTTCTTCGTTGACAAAGAGGAAATCGGCAACATACAAGTTATGTCTGACTGGAATGCGAAACGTGAAAGTGTAATTCTTAATGGAGAACTAGAATATAAAAATCAACGAACTTTTGACTTTACGGGCAATTATGATTTGAAAAACGATCTTCTAGATATGTTCTTAAATTTTGAGAATACAGACATTCAATTTGCAAATGCTTTTTTAGATCCTTCTTTAGTAAGAGATATCAAAGGAAAAATCAACGGAAAAATTAGACTTAAAGGTTCTCCTTCTCAACCTGAGCTTGATGGAAAACTAAAACTTAATCAAGGATCTGCTTTGGTTGAATTACTTGGAGTAAAATATTCAATAAACGGCGATATCGACATTGATAAAGATGCATTTTTGATTAATACGTTACCTGTAAAAGATGAAGAAGGAAATACGGCAGCACTGATTGGAAGTATTAATCACAATAACTTTTCTGATTGGAATTTTGATTTACAATTCAATTTTGAGGATGATTTATTTAAGCGGCCTTTAAAATCAGGAATGCCTGTTCCCCTCGAACGATTTATGGTGTTAAAAACGAAATACAAAGAAGGTGATGTTTATTATGGAACTGCTTATGCCAGAGGTTATGCCAACATAGAAGGAACAGATAAAAGCATTGCTGTAACTGTAGAAGTTGAGACAAAAGAAAATACGCAAATTTATTTTCCAATGTACGGCGTTTCTGAACTCAAAGAAAATGAGGATTTTATAACAATAATCGACAAAGCTTCTAGAAACAAAGTAAAAGAGGAAAAAATAGATCTTTCCGGTGTTGATTTAGATATGAAATTTAAAGTCAATCAAAATGCAAAAATGAATTTGATTTTCAATGAATTGACTCATGATGAAATTATTGCAAACGGAAAAGGTGAAATCAACTTAAAACTAGACCAACTTAATAATATTTTCCTTGAAGGGACATATACAATTCTTGAAGGAAGTAAATATAATTTTACAATGGTTGGATTAACTAAACCTTTTGAAATAGAAAAGGGTTCCACAATTAAGTGGTCCGGAAGTCCATATAATGCAGACATAAATATTAATACTTTCGTTAACTTGAAAAAAGTTTCCATTCTTGAGTTGAGCCCTGAGTTAATGGATAACTCTCTCGCAAATCAAGAGGTTAATTGCTACCTCAAATTAAACGAAACATTGTTGAATCCATCAATTTCATTTGATATTCAAGCTCCTCGTGCACCAGAAACGGGAAAAGCATTAATTCGAAGGGTTACCTCAGAAAATGATGAACTTAATCGTCAGTTTTTTTCACTACTTATTGCAAGTAAATTTCAACCTTTAAAGGGCTCCATTTCAGCGGGAGGATCGGCGGCTCTGGACTTATTGGAATCTCAAATAAATGCTGCTTTAAGCAACATGACTGAAAACTACAAATTGAATGTTAACTATGGCGAAGAGAAAACATTTGGTGAAAAATCGTTTGAAGTTGGATTTAAAAAGGGAATTTTGAATGAACGTGTAATCATTTCTAGTAGCATTGGAGTTGAAAGTAAAAATGCCAGTGGTGATGGCAGCAGTTCAACAGCCACAAATGGGGCATCAAAAAGTAATGCACTAATTGGAGATGTTAATATTGAATATATAATCAACAAAAAAGGAACTTTCAGAATGAATATTTTCAATAAGTCCAACACGAACTCTATAAATGAAAAAGCAGGTGCTTTTACTCAAGGTGCTGGTATTTCTTACATGGAGGAATTTAATAATTGGAATGATTTTGAACTGATTCAATATGGACTTGACCTTTTCCGGAAAGAAGATAAGAAAAAATATAAAAAGAAAAAAAACAGAACTAAAATTCCGATGGAAGGCATAAATAATGGTAACGCTGTAACAGTGCCGGAAAAAAAACAAAAAACAGACTAGCTCGCAAATGAAAGGAATTGTATTTTTGAATACTTTAATGAATAAAAATATCAAATGAAAAAAGTATTAATAGCTAACAGAGGAGAAATTGCTCGGAGGGTAATTCGTACATTGAAAAAAATGAACATTTCAACTGTTGCTGTTTACTCAGATGCAGACAGCAATGCACCTCATGTACTAGAAGCTGATGAAGCCGTTTATTTAGGAGCTAGTCCTTCATCCGAAAGTTATTTAAAACAAGATTTAATAATAGATTACTGTAAAAAATTAAATGTGGATGGAATTCATCCAGGTTATGGTTTTTTATCTGAAAATGCTGGATTTGCAAAGAAATTAAAAGCAGCAGGAATCAAATTAATTGGACCTTCTCCAGAATCCATGGAAGTAATGGGTGACAAGTTGAGTGCAAAACAAGCAGTAAAAAAATTCAATGTTCCATTGGTTCCAGGAGTCGACGAAGCAATTTCAGATGTTAATGAAGCCAAAATAATTGCGCAAGAGGTTGGTTATCCAATTTTAATAAAAGCCTCTGCAGGTGGTGGTGGAAAAGGAATGCGCTTAGTTCAAAATTCGGATGAATTTGAAGAACAAATGCAAATGGCTCAAAATGAAGCAAGATCTTCTTTCGGAGATGATGCTGTTTTCATCGAAAAGTTCGTTGATAAGCCGAGACATATTGAAATCCAAGTATTTGCAGATCAATTCGGAAACGTGGTTTACTTATTCGAACGTGAATGTTCTGTTCAAAGAAGACATCAAAAAGTGATAGAAGAAGCACCAAGTGCCGTATTAACGCCGGAATTGAGAAAACAAATGGGAGAAGCCGCGGTGGCTGTTTGCAAAGCTTGTAATTATGAAGGAGCCGGAACAGTTGAGTTTTTACTAGATGCTTCCTTGAATTTTTATTTCTTGGAAATGAACACGCGTTTGCAAGTAGAACATCCCGTAACCGAAGAAATAACTGGTCTTGACCTAGTTGAATGGCAAGTTCGTGTAGCTCGAGGTGAAAAACTACCAAAACTTCAGGATGAACTTAAAATTAATGGCCATGCAGTAGAAATTCGCGTATACGCTGAAGACACTTTGAATGGATTTACGCCCGACATCGGTACTTTAGCGAGATATAGAATTCCGAGTGGGAAAAATGTCCGTGTAGATGATGCTTTCCTTGAAGGAATGGACATTCCTATTTATTATGATCCAATGATTGCAAAACTGGTGGTTTGGGCAGAAACGCGAGAAGAGGCAATGGACAAAGCAATCGATGCGATTGACAATTATCAAATTTCAGGAGTGAAAACCACCTTGGATTTTGGTAAATTCGTTTTAAAACATCCTGCATTTCGCAGTGGGGATTTTGATACAAATTTTATTAAACATTATTTCCAAGATCCGTACATTGTAAATTCAGCCATGAAAGAGGAGGAAGATGCATTGATTCATGCCATTGATGATATTTGGGACAACATAAAAAATGTAAAAACAACAGAATTTGCATCCAAAGAAATTAGTTCTTCTTGGAAGAATCGAATGGAGTAAAATAAATTAGCATTTCGCAGTATTGGTTTTAACAGAAAAAAGTTACTTTTACAACTCAAAATTTCAACTATGAATTTACACGAATATCAAGGAAAGTCTATTTTAAAAAGCTATGGTGTAGCAATACAAGAAGGTGTTGTTGTTGACCGTGTTGAAGATGCTGTTGAAGCAGCGAAGAAATTAACAGAACAAACTGGTACAAGCTGGTATGTAGTTAAGGCACAAATTCACGCAGGTGGTCGTGGTAAAGGAAAAGTTGAAGAAACAGGTTCAAACGGAGTTGTTCTTGCAAAAGGAATTGACGAAGTTGAAGACAAAGTAAAAGGAATCTTAGGTGGACATCTTGTAACACTTCAAACAAACGGCAAAGGAAAAAAAGTAAACAAAGTGCTAATTGCTCAAGATGTTTATTACCCTGGACCAACGGAAGTAAAAGAATTTTACATGTCAGTTCTTTTAGATCGTGAGAAAGGAAGAAATGTAATCATTTACTCAACTGAGGGTGGAATGGACATTGAGCATGTTGCCGAACATACTCCTGAAAAAATATTCAAAGAAGTAATCGATCCTCGAGTAGGTCTACAAGGTTTTCAAACAAGAAAAATTGCTTTCAACCTTGGTTTATCCGGTGAAGCTTTCAAACAAATGACAAAATTTGTTGCTTCATTGTACAAAGCTTACGAAGGAATTGATGCTTCCATGTTTGAAATCAATCCATTATTTAAAACATCGGATGATAAAATCATTGCAGTAGATGCAAAAGTAACTTTGGATGGCAATGGTCTTTTCCGTCATCCTGATTATGCAGCAATGCGTGACAAAACAGAAGAAGACCCAACTGAAGTGGAAGCTGACGAAGCTGGTTTGAATTTCGTAAAATTAGATGGTAATGTAGGATGTATGGTAAATGGTGCTGGATTAGCAATGGCAACAATGGACATCATCAAACTTTCAGGTGGTAATCCAGCAAACTTCTTGGATGTTGGTGGAACTGCAAATGCAGAGCGCGTTGAGAAAGCATTTCATATCATCTTAAAAGATCCGAACGTAAAAGCTATTTTAATTAACATTTTCGGAGGAATTGTTCGTTGCGACCGCGTTGCACAAGGTATTGTTGATGCATACAAAAACATCGGCGAAATTCCGGTTCCAATCATTGTTCGTCTTCAAGGAACAAATGCTGTTGAAGCGAAAAGATTAATCGACGAATCTGGATTGAACGTTCATTCAGCAGTATTGCTTCAAGAAGCAGCAGACAAAGTAAAAGAAGTTCTATCTTAAAATATATTTTTCGACTTTTAAAGCCATCTTCGGGTGGCTTTTTTAATATCTATTATTTTTAAATGGCTTTACCTTCAATTTATTCCGTCGATACTACAAAGAAACTAGCCGAACGCATAGATTCACTAACGAATGAAACTCCTGCACTTTGGGGAAAAATGAATGCTGGACAAATGCTTTCACATTGCTGCGTTGCTTATCAACAAATACTGGGTGAGAATACGGATAAACCCAGCTTTTTTATGAGGTGGCTTTTGAAATCATTTTTTAAAAAATCCATGGTGAATGATATTCCTTACAAACCTAATTTACCTACTGGCCCAACGTTTGTGAGAATAAATCAGGAATTTGATATTGAAATAGAAAAACAAAAGTTAAAGGGATACATTATTAAAATACAAGAAATGGGTGCCGAAAAACTTGCCACTACTCCTTCTCTATCGCTAGGTAAATTGAACGCAACTGAATGGAATAATATGATTTACAAACACATTGACCACCATTTGAGACAATTTGGAGTATGATACAAATCGAATCTCTTTCACCAAATATTTTTGTTTCCGAGATAGAGAAATCCATTGAATTCTATAAGCAATTAGGGTTCTCGCTTATCATGACAGTTCCAAATGAAAAACCATACCATTGGGCAATGTTAAAATGCAATGAAACTACAATAATGTTTCATGCCTGGAATAGTCTTGGAGATGAATTACCTCAAGTTCAAAAAAATAAAGCGCATGGATTGCTTTTTTACTTCAAAATAAAAGGCATCCTGCAATTGTTTGAGAAATTCGAAAAAAGTGAGCATGTAATTAAAGGCCTTGAAAAAACATTTTACGGAGAAACGGAATTTTCAATGCTTGATCCTGACGGATATGTATTAACCTTTGCTGAAGAATTGGAGTGATTTTTTTACAAATTCCTATTAAACTCCTTTGTCAACCCTTTTTCAATTTTGGAATAACTCAAAATTCCATCGTTTATTTTCCAATTTGGATTCTCCCAAACACCTTCGGTTTTGAATAGGTATTTTGTTTTCCCAGTTTGCACATCCAATTGGTAGATGTTGTATGAGAAATTTGTTTCAACGAATAAATAAAAATTACCAGTTGAATTATCCTGTAAAACATTTCTTCCTTTACTACTTGAAATCAAAGGTTTTGTAGTCAAAATCTCATTTGATGAAATAACATCTCCGGAAAGATTAATCTTACTCACTTTTTCAGCACCCTGACTAAAACAAATCACCTCTTCATTTTGAACGAAAATATAAGACGGCTGATTGGAATACCTAAATTCAATTTGAGATACGTAGTTTGGATTTCGATCGATATAATAATTGCTCGCGCTTGCCAAAGCCAATTGCGTTTGATAGGTATACATTGATTTTTTAATCAGAGGGTCGCCATTCAGATAACCACTTAACTTTAAATTGGTGATCTGTTTTCTTCGCTTTTGAGGAATATTTGATTTTGGATGAATACTCACCTTGCTTTGTATGATTGATGATATATCAAAAAAGGAATAATAAATATAGTTGTCAGTAGGAAATCCATTTGGTCGAAAAGCTCCTTCCCTACTCTGAGTTTCAATTTGCTCAGATAAAGGATAATCCCCAAATTCACTTTTTGCAACGAACAAGGTTTTTGAATCTGGCAATAACCCGGCAAAAAAATCACCTGAATTAGATTCGGAAGATTCAATAAAACTCAAATTTTGACTTAAAATCGCCGAGTTCAGTGTAATATTTTCCTGAGAAAAAACAATTCCAAAAAATAATAAAAATGAAACTATTAAAGACTTTTTCACACTTCGAAATTTACTCTAAATTAATGAAAAAGCTACTGAGAAAAAATATATTCGTAATTTTAAATGAGTAATGAAAACAGCACGGATAACAAGAAATAATCATTTTGAAGGACAGGTAAAAATTCCTGCATCTAAAAGTTATTCGCAACGTGCGTTGGCATTAGCTTTGATTTCAAAGGAAAAAACTACAATTAAAAACCTTGGAAATAGTGATGATGAAATCGCCGCCTTGACATTAATAAAAAGTTTAGGTAAAACAGTAACCTCACATAATGATATAACGGAAATATCCGATGGTATAGGTTCTTTCGGGATTCCGGAAACATCCGTTTTTTCTTGCGGTGAATCAGGTTTGGCAACACGCATGTTCACACCTATTCTTGCCAATTCAAATTATCCCATTGAAATTACTGGACATGGAAGTATTTTAAATCGTCCGATGAATTTCTTCCATGATGTTTTCGAAAAGCTAAATGTCGGTTTTGAATCTCAAAATGGCAAATTGCCTTTTCATATTTCTGGACCAATTGTTCCAAAATCAACGGAATTGGATGGTTCACTCAGCTCGCAATTCATTACCGGAATGATATACGGATTTGTCGCTTCTCCCCTGCTCCGAAATGAAAAACTAGAAATAAAAAATCTAAAAAGTCGGCCATACGTCGAATTAACGCTTGATGTTTTGCGTGAATTCGGAGTTGAAATTGAACTTACAAACGAAAATCAAATTTGCTTTAACGGACCTTATGAATTGAAATGCACTGATATTTCTGTAGAAGACGATTGGAGCAGTGCATCTTTTCTTTTGGTTGCCGCAGCATTATATGGAGAAATTTCCATTGATAACTTGAACATAACTTCAAAACAGGCCGACAAAGCAATTCTTGAAGCGTTAAAATTATTTGGTGCTGAAATTTCAATTGGTTCAACTATCAAAGTCAGAAAAAAAGAGAATCGTTCCTTTGAATTTGATGCAACAGACTGTCCGGACTTATTTCCACCATTGGCAGTTTTGGCAGCAAAAGCGAATGGGGTTTCAAAAATTAAAGGAATCTCACGATTAAAGCACAAAGAAAGCGATAGAGCCAATGTGTTAAAAAATGAACTAGGAAAACTGGGGGTAAAAATTGAATTGAATTCTACATCAGACGAAATGATTATTAACCCAACTTCAAAAGTGATTTCGGGAAAAATTGATGGAAATAAAGATCATCGCATTGTGATGGCAGCGGCAATCCTTGGTCTGAACTCTGAAAATTTTGTTGAAATCACTGGAGCTGAGGCAATCTCAAAGAGTTTTCCGGAGTTTTTCAATATTTTAAACCTATGTTTGAAAAATAAGATTGAATTAAAATAGTATTTCTCTTAATGCTTATTTTAATTTAGTGAAATTT
>CANGLG010000079.1 GCA_947454395.1 Flavobacteriales bacterium | reverse complement strand
ATGGTATTCGATATTTCGGAAAAATTGAGTGAGTTCATTTCTAACAAAGCACCAATTTCAGCAATTTTCACTGAATATTACCTCAACTTCTTGCTGTTCTACGGAAACATGTTTTCTTCCATGATCATTTTTATTTCGGTCATTTGGTTTACAGCAAAATTGGCACAAGACACAGAGATTGTTCCGATGTGGTTTAGTGGAAGACCAATCACACGCTTTTTAAGACCGTACATTATTGGAGCAACAATTCTGATGGTTATTTCCCTTGTTTTAAATCATTTTATTGTTCCAAGAGCGAATAAAGTCCGTCTGGATTTTGAAGAAAAATACTACCGTGATGTCATGTTGGTGGAAGATTACCATGCTGAATATCCGGGAAATCAATTGGTGTATTTTTCCAATTATTCCAATTCAGAAGATCAAGTTCATGATTTAACTGTTCAAACCTGGAACGACAGCAATCAACCTTTGACTTTTTTGAAAGCCCGATTAGCAAAAAACTATCCCAGCACGAATAAATGGCAACTTACAGACTATTACGAAAAAACGCTCGCTTTTCCCAAGGGAAGAATTCACCAAGGAGCAAAAAAAGACACCGTTTTTCAATTTAAAATTGAGGAGATGGCACAACGCGAAAATGTAGCTGAATCAATGACTTTCAATGAATTACGTGCGTTAATAAAACGAGAGAAACAGAAAGGTTCAGCCAATGTGCCTTTTTACGAAATCGAATTGCATCAACGCACCTCCTACCCATTTGCCGCCTATATTCTAACGATAATCGGAGTATCTGTCTCTTCTCAGAAAAAACGTGGAGGAATTGGAATGAACATCGCAATTGGTCTAGGCTTCGTATTCGTATATATATTCGCAATGAAAATGATGACTGTTGCTTCGCTTAATGTAGGTTTTCCAGCCATTATCGCTGTATGGATTCCAAATATGCTGTTTAGTATTGTCGCTTATTTCCTTTATCGTTTCGCTCAGAAATGAAAATAATGCTCATCATATTGTCTTTGTTTATGAGCTTTGTCATTAAAGCACAAATCGTCAACATCGAAAACAAAAGGATTTATGATGACTCTTCAGGAATTAGTGGTTCAATTGCAGCCAATTTCAGTGCTGTTAGAAATCAAGATTTACTACTCTCGGCAGGACTAAAACCACTTATTCAATACAAAACTCCGGTTCATTATTTTTTGCTTTATGGTGATTGGAACTATTCGAGGGGAGCAAACAACACATTTTCTAACGCAGGAATGATTCATTTTCGCCATGCTTATCGTTTGAATTTACTTGATAAAAAACATAAAAAAAGTCCATGGAAATTAGAATCATACGCGCAAGTTCAATACAATCAATTACTACGACAAAAGCTTAGAGCGCTTGGCGGAGCTGGAATTCGGTGGAAGATTTTTGATGTAAATTCAAATCGTTCATTTATAGGATCATCTTTTTTCTATGAATATGAAGAGCTTCTTACCTTACAGGTTAATAAACAAGTAAGATGGAGTAATTATTGGTCGTGGTATCTGAATTTTAATAACATTACTTTTACGGGTGTTAATTACTATCAACCAAGTATTGGCGATTTTCATGATACAAGATTTATGGGGCAATACTCGTTGGGCTATCGCTTAAAAAGAAACATTTCATTCCGTGCCGACTTTATGCTGTTTTACGATTCTCGTCCGGCTGAAAATGTGAAAAACACCGTTTTTAATAGCACTTTTGGTTTACAAATTGGATTGGTAGATTAAATCCATTCCGCCAATTCGATCCAGCGTTCTGTTTTTTGTTCAATTTCCTCTACGATTTTACCAAGCTTAATTCCTAATTCATAGATTTCCTGATTGGATTTCGTTCCTTGTGAAAGTTCTTCCGTTATTGTATCTTTTTCCGCTTCCAGTTTTTCAAGGTCTTTCTCAATCTGCTCGTATTCCTGCTTTTCTTTGAAGGATAGTTTTCTCTTTTCAGGTTCTTTTGCTACGCTTTCAACTTTTACTTCTTTGACCTCAACGGAAGCTAAATTTTTGCTTTCTCTTTTTTGAGTGGTTTGATCTTTTCTGAAATCAGTATAGTTCCCAACGATGTCTCTCATATTTCCTGAACCTTCAAAAACAAAAAGATGATCCACCATTTTATCCATGAAATAGCGGTCATGGGACACCACAATCAAGCAACCCTGAAAGTTACGCAAGTATTCTTCCAAAACGGCCATGGCGAAAATATCCAAATCGTTTGTCGGCTCATCGAGAATTAAAAAATTTGGATTACTCATCAACACGCGCAACAACTTCAATCTTCGTTTTTCACCACCACTCAACTTGTGAACGAAATTGTAGTGCATGTCCCGCGGAAAAAGAAAACGCTCCAAAAGTTGCGCCGCAGAAAGTTGTCTTCCTTTTTCAAGAGGAATATATTCCGCAACTTCCTTAACAACGTCGATGACTTTAAAATCGTCCGGAACTTTGATTAAATCTTGGCTGTAATAACCAAAAACAACCGTTTCACCAATGACAATTTTTCCTGAATCAACGGGCTCTTGGTCCAACAGCATTTTAAGAAACGTAGTTTTTCCTGCACCATTGTTTCCAACAATTCCAAGTCGTTCCTGACGCTGCACATTGTATGTAAACTCTTTTAAAATAACTTTGTCTCCAAAAGCCTTTCCTACTTTGTGAAACTCAACGATTTTTGTTCCAAGGCGCTCCATTTTTACAGGCAATTCCAATTCGTCTTCGTCCAGGCGTTGACTCGCTACTTTTTTTATGTCTTGAAAAGCATCTACACGCGCTTTTTGTTTTGTACCACGCGCCTTTGGTTGTCTGCGAATCCAGTCAAGTTCTTTTCTGAACGTATTTTTAGCCTTTTCAACAGTAGCTTGCGTTTGTTCCTCTCGTTCCGCTTTTTTCTCCAAATAATATGAGAAATTTCCTTTGTATTTATAAATTGTTTTATCAGCTAACTCGAAAATACAATCGCACACAACCTCTAAAAAATAACGATCGTGCGTTACCATTAAAATCGTTGATTTTGAAGATGCAAGATATCCTTCCAACCATTCAATCATGTCCAAATCCAAATGGTTCGTTGGTTCATCCAACAATAAAAAATCAGCATCCGACAACAATACTTTGGCGAGTGCCACGCGCTTTTTCTGTCCTCCCGAAAGAGATCCAATGATTTGACTTGTGTCTTCCAACTTCAATACAGAAAGAATTTGTTGCACTTTCACCTCGGTGTCCCAAGCATTTAAATCAGTGATTTCTTGGTATAAATTCTCCAAGGTTTTTTCGTCATTATTTTGAACCGCAATGTTATAACGTTTAATGACATTTAATTCCGGTAAATCATGATCAAAAATGGACTCCAAAATCGTTTGATCTTCGCGCATCAATTCCGTTTGCTCCATAAAAGCCACACGAATATCTTTTCTGAAAACGATACGTCCGTCATCAAATGATTCCAATCCCATTAAACAACGGAGCATGGTTGTTTTACCAGAACCATTCTTTGCAACAATTGCCACTTTTTGTCCTTGGTCAATTCCAAAAGTAAGGTCAGTAAATATAATGCGTTCACCAAATGATTTGGTTAAATTTTCAACTGAAAGGTAATTCATGATTATAGTTTATTTGTATATCCACATTAATACTGGCTTATTTGCAGCCTGTATAGTTGGATCTATTTTTTTGAAATTATTATTAGAAATGGTCGGACAACCCCATCCTTCAGGAGTTCCGGCCGGATAAACCTCATCATCGGCAACTGCTTCCCAAGAATGAAAAACGATATATCGAGACAAAGCATTGCTGTTCGAAGAATCTAGGCCATGCAATACGTATTTTACATGTACACCCCAATCACTGTAAGCTCTTTGTCCGATTTTATATTTCCCAAGAGAAGAACAGTGACTACCGTCTTTATTACTAAATTTTGCTTTTTCCTTTGAATAATCATAACTCCATGGATTATCACAACAACCGTGTCCGACTAAAAAACTATGGGAAACTGTGTCTTTTTTGAAATCCCAAAGAAAAAACCGTTTCACCCCTGAATGTAAACTCATGTCGATGAGAATGCAAAATTCTTGATTCATTTTTTTTGATTGGCAAAATTTCAAAGCCTCATTAGCAATTTCTTTTGTTTTTTTGAAATCAGCTGTTGATTTTATGGATTCAATGTTAACAACTTGCTTCATTGGCATTGCATCAGTTGAGCAGGAAATCAGCCACTGTAAAAAAAAACCTAAATAAACAACAGAGAGAAATTTCATTTAATCTATAGATTACAAAAGTAGAGATTAATTCGGCTTATTTGGATTTACGGGAACTTAATAAACCCTATTTCTTTGTTAATGATTTTGTATGAATTCCAATTGATTTTTGAAGTATCTATTTCTGTATTTTTTTGCCAACACCAAATATTATTTCCTTCGACAATTCTTTTTCCATCAAAGCCCAAAGCACCATTATCATAAAATTGTTCAATTATCACATTTTTGGAATTCTTTTTAGAACGAGCCAATAATGTCACATCAATCCATTTCCCCATTCCAAATAATGACAAATAGAAGATAAAAATCCCCACACAAGCGGTTATTCCAAAAAGTGGGGATATCAGTATCATTCCCCATTTTACTTTTAGCGAACTATTTTTGGATAAAGACGAAATCGTTAAAATTACGACACTTATAAAAACTGATATGGAGGAAAATTGCCAATAAAAATCTGAACAAATCTCATTCTTAAAATCAATACAGAAGAGAAATGAGCATAGATAAAAGAGAAACGGTTGCAGTAGCAAAAATAAACTGATAAATCGGATAACGACTATCAATCTACTAATCATCTCAACCGATTCAACGAATCCAGTAATTTCTTGTCCTTGTTCATTCCACGCAATGCTAAAATCACAAATAGGATAGAATTTAAAGACAAATAAAACCCTGTTCCCGGTTTAATATCTGAGCCAGCCAAAGCGATAATAATTGGCATTGCACAAGCAAATAATATGAATCCAATGAAAATCTTAGCTAACGCAATTTGTTTCTTTAAGTTCTTGAAAGACATAATAATGTAAAAACCAAAGAGACTCAAAAGAATGTTTACCAGATAGAAATAACTAGTTTCCGTACGATTCTCGTTAATGAAATTAAGCGAAAAAGCATTTCTTGAAATTGGCTCATTTTTAACTGTATACGAAACTATTTCAAGGCCTGACAAAGGAATTGCAATTAGAATAATAGCGACTATTAAATAAACGGTTTGAATTCGTTGAATCATATTTTATTTTTTTACAAATGTATAGACTTATTTCGAAGATAAAAATCGAGAATAACCATAGCAGCCATGGCTTCTACAATGGGTACGGCGCGCGGTACCACACAAGCATCGTGACGGCCTTTTCCTTCAATTTCGATTCTTTCCCCTTTTCGATTGATACTTTCTTGCGATTGCATAATAGTTGCGACTGGTTTAAAAGCAACGCGAAAGGTTATTGGCATTCCATTGGAAATACCCCCCTGAATTCCACCGGAGTTGTTTGTTTTTGTAGAACCATCTGAATTAAAAATATCATTCAGTTCCGAACCTTTTCTATTGATGGAATCAAATCCACTTCCTAGTTCAAAACCTTTCACAGCATTGATAGAAAGCATTGCCTTTCCTAATTCAGAATGTAATTTATCAAAAACAGGTTCGCCCAAACCAACTGGAACTCCTTCCAAAACACAGCGAATAGCTCCGCCTATGGTATCTCCTGCGCTACGAATTTCACGAATAAGAATTTCCATGTCATCTGCTTTACTTTGATTCGGGCAACGAATCAAATTCGAATCAATTTGGTTTTGATCAAAAAAATCAGCGCTTTGAAATCTTACTGCTCCAACCTGATCAACATACGTTGAAAACCGCACTCCGATTTTTGATAAAATTTGTTTAGCAATAGCACCAGCTACAACGCGAGCAACCGTTTCTCTGGCACTACTTCTTCCTCCTCCTCGATAATCTCTAATTCCATACTTCTTTTCATAAGTAAAATCTGCATGGGAAGGACGAAAGTTATCTTGCAAATGATTGTAATCACTGGACTTTTGATTTTCGTTTTCAACATAAAAACCAATTGGTGTTCCTGTAGTTTTTCCCTCAAATATTCCGGATTGAAAAACGACGGTATCACTTTCTTTTCTTTGGGTTACGATAGCAGATTGACCGGGTTTTCTTCGGTCTAATTCAAGTTGAATTAATTCGAAGTTAAGTTCGATTCCAGGTGGAACGCCTTCAATGATGCCTCCAATAGAAAGACCGTGCGACTCGCCGAATGAGGTTAATTTAAAAATTATTCCAAAACTTGAACCGGACATATTCCCCTAATTTCTTACCAAATTTTCACTCTTTTCTCAGGAGCTAGGTAAAGAGAATCTGACTTTTTAACATCAAATGCTTCGTAGAATTCAGGTACGTTTCTCACCACTCCATTAATTCTGAATTTAGAAGGTGAATGCGGATCAGATGCAACCTGTGCACGAATGGATGCTTCACGTTCCTTATTCAACCAAACTTGCGCCCAGCCAATCAACACGCGTTGAAAACCTGTAAAACCATCCATTTTTGGTGCTTCTTTTCCGTTCAGGCTCAATTTGTATGCTTTTATGGCAATACTCAATCCACCTAAATCACCTATGTTTTCACCCAGTGTAAATTCACCATTCACATTCAAATCAGGAAAAACTTTAAACCCATTGTATTGTTCAACGAGGGCACCAGTTCTTTGCTTAAACGCTTTCAAGTCACTTTCAGTCCACCAATTTCTCATTACTCCGTCTCCATCGAATGTCGCTCCCTGATCATCAAAACCATGACCGATTTCATGACCAATTACACCACCGATTGCACCGTAATTCACAGCATCATCAGCCGCCATATTGAAGAAAGGTTTTTGTAAAATTGCAGCAGGAAATACAATTTCATTCAATGAAGGATTGTAATAGGCATTCACTGTTTGTGGTGTCATCCCCCACTCCGTTCTATCTACCGGTTTTCCAAGTTTATTCAACATTCTTTCGTATTCAAACTCAACTGAACGCTGAACGTTCCCAAGGTAATCGTCTTTTTTAACGGACAATTTCGAATAATCACGCCACTTGTTTGGATAACCGATTTTAACAGTGATTTTCTTCAATTTTTTGAGTGCTTCTTTCTTCGTTTTTGCACTCATCCAATCCAAGTCTTTGATGCTGTTTTCGTAAGCTTTCAAAAGATTGGATACTAATTCTTCCATTCGTTGCTTTGCCTCTGGAGTAAAATGTTTTTTAACATACACTTTTCCAACAATTTCTCCTAAACTTCCATTAACACTGTTCACGCCGCGTTTCCAAAGTTCTTCTTGTTTCTCAGTTCCACGTAAAACTTTACCATAGAACTCAAAATTCTGCTTGTCCATGGCTTCATTCAAACGATTTGCCATTCCGTCAATCACATGCCATTTTAAATACGTTTTCCATGTATCAATGGATGTATTTTTTATAACACCATTCATGTTTTTCGTGAATTCAGTTTGGGAAATAATAACAGATTTTAAATTTTTATAACCGGCTTCACTGATAAAACGATTCCAGTCAAAATCAGGCATCAAGGACTTCAATTTACTAACTTCAAATTTGTTATACAATTTCGACGCGTCTCTTGTTTCCTCCTTTGTCATGTGAATAGAAGCAATTTGTTTTTCAAGATTTAAAACAGTTTTTGCATTTTCTGAAGCATTTGGAATTTTTGCCAATTCAAACATTTTCTGAACATGCACTGAATACTTATTCAAAATATCTAACGAATTTTTATCCGTATTTAGATAGTATTCACGTTCAGGTAGTCCCAACCCAGATTGCCAGCTTGAAACTATGTATTTCGTCGGATCTTTTAAGTCTTCTGACACGTAAAAAACCATTGGTGAATTCACACCCGTTTTGTTTGACTCTCCAAAATAAGCCGCTAAATCGGAATAGGATTGAATTTTATCTATTTTCTCGAACCAAGGTTTCAATGGTTTGATGCCCAATTCGTTTCGTTTTTTCATATCCATGTAGGAAGCAAAAAAGTCTCCGATTTTCTGTTCATCTGAACCTTCGGATGCATTTTGTTTGGCTGCTTCCTCGATGATTTCTTTGACGTCTTTTTGTGACTTGTCAAGCAACATGTCAAACACACCATAGGAAGATTTATCAGCCGGAATTTTGTTTTTCTTCAACCAAGTTCCGTTCACATATTCCTCAAAATTATCGCCCGGTTTCGCTTTTAAATTCATGTTTTCTTTGCTTATTCCTGAAACCAATTCCGGTTTATTTTCACACGAATTGAAAAGCAACGTTGCTCCTAATAATACTATGCTTGTTTTAAATTTCATATCAAATTTTATAAAAGTCACGTAAAGATGCTAATTTTTAATCAATTCCGTTTGGAAATTCATTAATTTCATCTCAGAGAAATGAATATGCAAAAAATAACTTTTTATTTTGGTTTAGCTGTGCTTTCACTTTGGTCCTGTGCGCCAACGCGATTTGTTAAAACACTTGAAAAAGGACAACATGCCGTTCAAGGAAATTTTGGGGGCCCATTGGCAAAAGTGCCGGGGATAGGCGTGATTCCAATTCCGTTTACATCGGTTGGTTATGGCTATGGTTTAACAGATAAAACAACCATCTTTGGCAACCTGCACGCTACCTCCCTTTTATTTGGAGTTGGTCAAACAGACATTGGTGTATCTCAAAACATTTGGAAAAACGAACGCATGGGTGTCAGCATTCAGCCTGAAATGAATATCCTTGTTGATTTTTACACTGGTGATAATCGGTTTTGGCCGCAATTGGATGCGAATTATTATTTTGACTATAAATCGAAAATTAGAGATGCAACATATAGTGGCAAAAAGGGAAGCGTTGTAAAAGTAAATTCGATTTATGGAGGAATTTCCAATTGGTTTGACCCCTACTTGACGGAATCGCAAGGAAGAAAAAATCAGCAATTCTGGATTCCAAGTGTTCAAATTGGACATCTTTGGCAGAGAAATAATTGGAATTACAATTTGGAATTTAAACTATTGGCTCCCATTTATTCAAATGAAAATATCGTGGTTGATTACCCTAGTCTACTAGGGAATCATGGGGCAATGGGGATTTATTTTGGTGTTACTTATCGCTTTAAAAAATGAAATACATAACCTTACTTTTACTTGTGTTGAGCTTGATTTCTTGCAGAAAACGACTCGACAGCTTTCTATTTAATCCTGCAAAAATAGATTCCTATCAATTGGATAATTTTAAAGGAGAAATCACGCTGGACCTTTCCGGGCAATATTCCGTTCCGCAAAACATGATTCACTTTGTGGAGTTTCCAATAACCGATAATGGAAAAACAATTCAAATCAAAGGAATCTATGTCGGAGACACTGCAAACATCTCTCAAGACACAGTGATTTTATACTGCCATGGAAACAAAGACCACATGGATTTTTATTGGCCAAGGCAAAAACTGTATGCCAATGCCGGTGGACTTGGTCGATATGGCGTTTTAATGTTTGATTATCCCGGATTTGGTTTAACCGAGGGAACGACGACTGAAACGAATATGTATGAGTCAACGCGTGCAGCACTGCAATGGTTGAAAGGCAAAGGACTTACAAGTGATCGATTAGTTATGATAGGTTTTTCACTCGGTTCTGCGCCGGTCTGTGAAGTTGCCGGTCATGCGTCTGATTATCCATTGCAACCTTCGAAAATAGTTTTGGAAGCTCCATTTGCTTCAGCAGAAATCATGATTCAAGATGCAGCCCTTTTATCCATGCCAGGAAGTTTTTTAGTTGATTTAAAAATTGATAATGCCACTGAAATTAAGAAAGTCAATGTTCCATTACTTTGGATTCATGGCGCCGCAGACTCATTTTTATCCATGAAAAGTCATGGCCAACTCGTTTACGACAACAAACCCGGAACAAAAGAAGCAGTAAAAGTAGAAGGTGGAGAGCACGAAACGAACCCCTCCGTCATGGGATATCAGAATTGCATTGATAAAATTGCGGAGTTTATCGAAAATTAATTTAATTCGAACTAAAATAAATTAAATTATGCGAATTCTATT
>CANGLG010000078.1 GCA_947454395.1 Flavobacteriales bacterium | reverse complement strand
GCTTTTACCTTTGCGTTTAGCCCTTTCATTTCTTCCGCTATCGCTCCATCATTCAAGCGCCACCGCAACCCACCAAGCCAATTCGTCCCTCATTCGCTTGACTTTCCATTTCTACACCATCAAAAACATGCGCCAGTACCTTGTGCATACTGCAGAGGTCATTCCCACTTCCTCCGGTCGTTCTTCATATCCCCCTTCGGCGCTAACTCGCGATCGGCTCGCGCATTTCAGAGAGATCGGGATTTACGCAGGAAATTCCGTGAATCGAACTTATTCCGATTGAAACAAAGTGCAACATCGGGACCGTTCGGCAAGTTCCCTTTCTCACTTCCATGCTCCCACACTTCATTACGCCATTTCGCAACCCTCATGGCTCCATTTCGTTTTCCCAACGCTTGCTCATGGCTGCTTTCCCTTTTTTATACTTCGTAGCTTCAGCGAAGAAGTATTACCAACAAAAATCTCCGAGCAATTCAATTAACCCCAAAATCTTACTTCTCTCCCAAAATCCCCGCGCATTGAAAGATTCAACTGGGACCCACACGACGAAATTGCGTTTAAATTTCTGGTCTGTCGGCCGCGGCTGGGTGTTTGAGCAGAGGCACGAAAGCGAGTTTCAGAAATTTTAGCAACGAGGAAGATGAGGGTAGTTAAATCTTTCCAGCGCTAGACCTTTTTTGTTTCTTTTTTAGGGCAACTTAGCGAAGCGATCTCACTGACCGAAGGGAAGTAATGCCAAAAAAGAAAGACCTGTCTTGTCCTGAAATAGGTTTACACAAAACATGTATTAAAATATGATAAAAAGTAAACCAATTTTAGGATTTCGTCCACTTAATACGGATTTGATTTTTTTCAGTGATGAAGAAAAAATTGCAATTATCGAAGAATACCTTTCTTCTGGACAAACCAAAAATGCCATTTGGAAAAAATATACTGGTCGAGATCACGAACATGGAACGATTTTAAAATGGATGCGTACTTATGGTTATGAAGAAGCCTCAACGCCTTCTCTAACGAATAAATTTCGAATGAAAAAGGATAACCAAGAAAGCTATTCAACAGATACTTTTGAAAATGCTCAACTCAAGAAAAGAATCGAGGAACTCGAATCAAAATTAAAAGATGCTGAGATGAAAGCAATCGCTTTTTCAACTATGATTGATATAGCCGAGGATGAATTTAAATTGAAAATCAGAAAAAAGTTCAATACCAAACCATTCAAAAAATGAAAATGGATTATACGCACGTAGGCTTGGCCAGACTATGTGCATGGTTTGGTGTAACAAGACAGGCCTATTATCAACATTTTTGGTCGATGACCGATTATGTGATAGAAGAAGATCTCATTGTTCAAGAAGTCCTTCAAATACGAAAAAATCATCGTTGGATGGGTGGCAGGAAATTGTATGAAAAGCTTTATCCATTTATACTTGAACATCAAATAAAAATGGGTAGAGATGCTTTTTTTGATTTGTTGAGTTATCATGGATTACTAATCAGGAGACGCAAACGAAGAATTGTAACAACCAACTCTTCTCATTGGCTTAGGAAGTACCCAAATCTGATTAGAGATTTTGTGCCAACAGCTCCAAACCAGCTCTGGGTAAGTGATATAACTTATTGGAAAATCAACAATAAAGACGTTTATATTAATTTGATAACAGATGCATATTCCCGATATATCGTAGGATATCATGGTGCTCCAACTCTAGAGGCGATTGAAAGTATAAAAGCACTCAAAATGGCTCTAAAAACGATGAAAAACAATCAACCTGAATCACTCATTCATCACAGCGATCGTGGCGTACAATATTGCAGCAGTGATTATGTAAAGCTATTACAGGACAATGGTATTGAGATAAGCATGACTGAAAATGGAGATCCTCTTGAAAATGCAATTGTAGAAAGAATAAATGGAATTATTAAAAATGAATATCTCATTGATTATTCTGTTGATAATATTGGTAATGCACAACAACTTTTAAAGAAGGCAGTTGAACTTTACAACTACGATAGACCACATATGAGTATTGGAAATTTAACTCCTGCTCATGTATATTATTCAAAAACAACTCTTAAAACAGAAAGATTATGGAAGAATTATTATAACAAAAGCAATAACTTTGTAAACGAATATCAGGACTTAGATATTCATGCCAACTTATTACAGGATTAATTAATTTATCTGTAAACTTATTTTAGGACGATACAACCAATTCAAATTCCTCTCAAACCCCATTTCGTTTTCCCAATCTCTCCTCCACCCCCTTCCAAAACCACTAAATCCATAAGTGTTTACACCTAATGATATTCCATTCAGAATTCCCTCCTCCACACCTCAATTCTACACCCAATAAGCCTTACACCATTTTTAGTATTTTCCATTTACAATACTTAAGCTATTTGTTTCATAAAAACAACTTGATCTTTCTTAGTAATTTAGGTCGTGATGCAAACAATTACTTCGTTAATACTATTGTTTTGGTTCGATTAATCAAGGCTTTTTGCTTATAAAGTAATTCGGTTCATTACAAAGAAAAAAACTTATAAAATTATTTACTTTGAAAGCATATTTGGAAGACGTTTATAAAACATCAGGTATCCCAACACATACATTTGTTAAACCAAATGAATATAGTAAAATCCTGGTTGCATTGAGGACAAAAGGGAGATGTTTGGTCGTTGAAGGACCATCAGGTATAGGAAAAACAACATCAGTCATTAAAGTAATCGAAGAGTTGGGATTAAACAAAAAAGTAACTCAATTAACTGCTCGGAGAAAAGATGATATTGAATTCATTCGATTATTACCTGATTTTGATAGTTTAGGTACGGTAATAATTGATGATTTTCACTTGCTCGAATTTGATTTAAAATCTTCAATAGCGGACTATATGAAAGTTTTGGCTGACGAAGAAAGGGAAAGTGATAAATTGATTTTAATTGGAATAAATAAAGCTGGAGATTCTTTGATTCAGATAGCAAGTGATTTAAATAACAGAATTGATACAATAAAATTTGAACAAAATCCTGATTTTAAAATTGAGGAATTGATAGAATTAGGAGAGAAAACTCTTAATCTTATAATTAATACCAAAGTTGAAATAGTTGCATTATCAAAAGGTAGTTTTCATATTACACAATTGCTTTGTAAAGAAACTTGTATCGATTCAGAAGTATTAGAAACTTGTGAACATTTTAAGACACTTACTTCAAGTATTGAGGTTATAAAAGATAAAGTACTACTTGAATTTTCAAGAACTTTTTATCCCAAAGCAAGAAAATTTGCCATAGGAAACAGATTAAGACGAGAAGGCAGAGCACCATACTTACATCTTTTGTATTGGCTTTCGCAATCAGATGAATGGACTTTACAAATAGATGATGTCTATGTTAAATATCCTAAACATAAATTAAGTGTTGCTCAAATTGTTGATAAGGGATTTTTAGAAGGCATAATAACAGATAATGAAGAAATAAAAGATGTAATTCACTTCGATAAAGATTCAAGAATACTAACCATTGAAGACCCTAAATTTATGTTTTACATCCGTAATGTATTGTGGTCAAAATTTGCTGAAAAGGTTGGTTATTTAAGTATAAGTTTTAAAAATAAATATGATTTTGCCCTTTCATTTGCTGGGGAAAATCGAGACTTAGCAGATAAATTAAATGAGTTATTATTAGAGCAAGAAATTTCTGTCTTTTATGATAAAAATGAACAATATAGAATTATTGCTGAAAATGTTGAAGATTACTTAGCACCAATTTATAATTCAGAAGCAGCTTTTGTTATTGTCCTACTAGGCAAGAATTATCCGAAAAAAATATGGACTAAATTTGAATCAGACAATTTCAAGCAAAGATTTGGTGATAATACAATTATTCCTATCTGGTATAATGATAATTTACCTGGTTTATTTGATGAGTCATATAAAATTGGTGGTTTAGTTTATGACCCAACTAGTGATATAAATGAACAAGCCATGCAAATGGTTAAAATTATGACTGAAAAATTGTCAGAAGAAAGAATGAAATTAATGGATGAGTAAGTACGAGTCGTAACAGTACCTTCACACCTTATTATTAGTAGCGAAGCTAAAAGTGCTAGATGTTCAGTTGTTATTTTAAGCTGTACGTCCTAAATAATTTGTGCTAGGTAGAAAGGTAAGTATTTCCCTATCTACTAGCGTAGAGTAATAATCGTCACCTTCGGATAGATGCAAACCGTTTGCAAACATTATAACTTGACAAGAATGAAATAACAAATTTTAACTGAAATATTAATCATGAATTTATTTGACACTTTAGCCATTATCGGAGCATTAGCATGGATTTATCCTTTAGCCCTTTGGATTCACAAACTTCTTGCTAGAACAAAAGTCGAAATTTTAAATCATAAAGACATTGAAATTGGTTTTACTTTTTATGGGCCAATAATTAATTTAAACATGGCTTTTTCGTCAGAAAATAAAGATGCATTTATAAAAAACATTCAGTTGACCCTAATACATGAAAAGAGTGAGACTCACGTTTTTCATTGGGAATGGTTCGAAGAAACATTTTTAGAATTAGATATTCCAGATAGTGGAATAATTCCGTATAAAAAGAATCAAAAGGCGATTGCAATTAAAGTTCCCATTGAGACCTTAGTTGAAAAAAAAGTTGGTTTTCAGAATAAAAAATACAAAGAGGAATATTCTAAGCTTTATTCTGCAACTAATCAAACTTTATTAAACATAACACAAAATAGCAACGACCATACACAAATTGCGACAACGAATGAATATAATACTTTTAAAGACTTATTCAAAAAACACTTTCCATGGAAAATTGGAAAATACAAAGGAAATATCGAAGTTTTTTTAGCAAACAGAAATAAGCCTTTTCAACAGACATTTTCATTTGAAATGACAAGTTTAGATGTTAAAAACCTGGAAAGAAACTTGTTGACTTGCGAAGATTCTTTAATCAATCAATTCGTAAATCTTGATCCTGACTACAAAGCTGAATGGAAATGGGCAATTTCATCTGACACCGACAAATAATAAAAATAAAGTTAACTAGGGATTTGAGTCAAGCGGTATAACATGCCAACTTTAATCTTTTTTTACTTTTTTAAGATGACAGTTTTGTGCTCCGAAATCAGAAATTGATTAAAACTCCAAACCGTTATCGTTATAAACCAGGCAATCCCCTTTCGGCAACAATCCCAAAAAATCCTCGCAAAACTAGTGCGCTTTATTCCGCTTCTGCAAGGTCAAGTCCAGCTTTTGCCTCTTTTTTTGGTTTCTCTTTAAAACCACATTTTTTTCTCTATTTTAAATTTTCAATGCAAAAAAACTCCCTTTTGCAATTCAAAAAAAGAAGTCAAAAACCTTGCATTTGCTCCATTTTCGCCCTGTCGGTAGGGCTTTCTTTTTTTTCCTTTTTTTTCTTTTGAGTTATAACTGTGCGCGAAGCGCTAATCCCCAGAGCATAATTTTAAAACCTAAATTATCATGTATCACATCAATCCGGCAGTTATCAAGTCCATTCTCGCTTCCATGCCCAAAGAGGAGTTTTATCGTCATGCACGTTATATCCATTCTCAAATGCTTTCCTTGCCCGATGGCACCAACCGCCAGGCCATGTTTTTCAATCTTTGGCAGTGGTGTCTCCACCTCCATAGAGAGCGTTTTGGTGGGTAGTTTCCTGCCAAAACATCAAAAAAAATAGTACATGTACTAAATCGAAATATAGTATAACCCCCCAAATATTATAGTACTTATACTATTTTTTCAACATCTCAAAATCACACAAAATCATCCATATCCCATACCCAATAAGCCATACACCATTTTTAGTATTTTCATTTATACCATTTTGGTTATTTATTACAAAAAACTCACATGCTTATTATTGGTAATTTAGTGTTTGTGCGATAAACTTTAGCTGATACTATGCATTATGTTTGGATTGGAAAAGGTTTGTTGCGTATTTAAATAAGTTATAGGCAATCCTATATAAAAAGAAATAGTCAATGATGGACATAGTGATTTTTAATGTAGAATTAGGACAATGTGTATTCTTTTATCCAAGAAACGACCACCCAGAATTTGGACTAATGGTTGACTGTGGAAATACTTCTAATTTTGAACCAATAGACAAAATATTAGAGTGGAATTGGTTACCAGAACAAACTACTGGAAATCCTCCAAAAAAGATTTTAAAAAATCTAACATTAACCAATTACGACCAAGACCATTTTTCTGGATTACCATACTTACGGTCGAAAGTTTTAATTGAGACAACTCGATTACCCAAAAACATTTCATCTGATGAATTAAAAAAGATAAAAGATGAAATAACAAAACCAATTGAAGAGGTTATCAAACTTAAAAAAGAACATTCAGGTTCTGTCACCCTTGTCACTCCGTATAAAAAGTATATATACTATCTAAATCAATCAGATTTTCCAGATGAGAAAATTGACACTAATAAATTAAGCCAAATTGTATTTGTCACTTACAAAGGGACTGGTATTTGCATACCAGGCGATTTGACATCAGATGCTTGGGAAAAGCATTTGAAAAACAAAAATGTTCAAGAAAAATTAAAACAAACACAAATATTTATCGCATCGCATCACGGACGTGAAGATGGATTTAATGAAAATATTTTTAAGTTTTGCCGACCTGAAGTGATCATTCTTTCTGACAAAGATATCATTCATAAAACTCAAGAAGGACAAACTCAAACCTATGCAGGAGAGGTAGAAGGTAACGGCATTATTCTAAATGAAAAAACAGACCAACTTCGTAAGGTCCTGACTACGAGAAGTGATGGACACTTGTGGATTCGAATAGAAGATAATGGAGCAAGAACCTATAAAAGTTTTAACTAATGAAAAAGGAATTCTCTTTCTATGAATTTGTCGGAATTTTAGTTCCTGCAGTAATTTTGTTATATGGTGGACAGCTTATATATGAGAATGTTCAACAAAAACAAATAGTTGATTTTAGCAAGGTTGGAGAAACAGCAATCTTTGTTGTAGTATGTTTTGGTGTAGGACATATTCTTCAAGCATTAGGGAATATTTTTGAAATTATTTTATGGTTCATTTATGGGGGAATGCCAACAAATTGGCTCACAAAAAAAAATAGATTTGGTAATTTTCTTTTTGAAGATGCTCAAAACCAAAAAATATCAGGCAAGGTAAAACAGAAATACGGTGAAGGTATAAAGGATTATGGAAGGTTAACTTATAATTTTATTTTTCAAAAAGAGAAAACAGCTCGTGTAGATATTTTCAATGGCAACTATTCTTTATTTAGAGGACTTTCAGTTTCATTTTTACTTCTATCAATCATTTGCGGTTATTACTTCGATTGGAAAACGACACTTATTTCGACAGTTCCATTCATATTATCTGTAGTGAGAATGATAAGATTTGCGAAATATTACGCGACAGAGACATTTAGGACATTCTTCAATTTAACAGAATAAATAATGGCAAACGAAGGGACAGCCTTTAACAGCACCTACCCTCAAGTGGCGGTTCAGTGGTTAAACCAAGCTTTGTGCATCTAATAAAGTTTAGTGCTGAAAAACCCCGCCTTAGCATAGCGGTAAAACGTATTACATGCAATTAAGAAAATCAATCTATGAAAGAAAATATCTACAGGACATTAATTAGTCAATTAGAGGAGACTGAGAAATTAGGTTACAATTTCGAATCTGCCTGGATCTCATATGTATTACTTGAAGACAGATTGTTATCAATACTCAGAAGTTCAGGCGGCGAACACTTACCAAACGGAAATGAAATAAAAATGATGGGACCAAAAATAGGTCAAATTAAAATACGGCTGGCAACAAATGAAATTTTAAAAGGACATCTTGAAGTTGCTAACCTTATTCCAAGAATTGAGGACTGGAAAGACAAAAGAAATGTGCTAATGCATTCAATGGCGAATGGAAGTATGTCAATTGAACAAATAGAAAATGACATTGCTAACTTAGCAAAAGATGGAACTAGTTTAGTTAGGGATTTTGCTTCTGCTGCAAGAAGAATAAAAAAACATAATAAATAATTATATGGCTTTTAAATGGACATGTCCTTATTGTAATCGTGACACTACAATAAATGATAGCAATTTCAAATCAAATGTTTCAAGGCTTCAAATTGAAAATAATGATGGGTTTAGAGAACTACATGTTGAGTGGATTGTTTGCCCAAATCAAGAATGTAATAAACATGCACTGACTGCCTTTCTTTTTGAACTTAATTGGATTCCGAGTATATGGGAACAAGGGAAATTTATTAAACAATGGAATCTAATACCACAATCCGCTGCCAGAGTTTTTCCGGATTATATACCTGAGGCAATTAGATTGGATTATGAAGAGGCTTGTATAATTAGAGATTTAAGTCCAAAAGCTTCAGCAACCCTTTCAAGAAGATGCCTACAAGGAATGATTCGAGATTTTTATGGAGTTAAAGAAAAAAACTTGTATTTAGAAATTGAAGCAATTAAAGACAAAGTAGACCCATTAACTTGGAAATCCATTGACGCAACTAGAAAAATTGGTAATATTGGTGCGCACATGGAAAAAGATATTAATTTAATTGTGGATGTTGAATCCAAAGAAGCTGCCTTATTAATTAACTTAATTGAACTTCTCATCAAAGATTGGTACATACACAGAAATGAAAGAGAATTAATACTAAATCAAGTTATAGCGGTTGCAGAAGATAAATCTGTAGCTAAAAATGATGAAAAATAAATTCGTATAACAGCACCTTCCCACCTCCAAGAAGCAGCTAAGCTAAAAGTATCGGTTCATTAGAATAATCAAACTTTGATCTTCTATCAAAGTTTTCGCTCGATTGAAAGTACGTGCTATTTATCACTTTCATAGACATTACAAATAATTAACTTTGTTGAAATTAGATCAATAAATTTAGTTTAACGTTATAATTCCATGCAATTGGGATATTTAACATTTAAAAATATGATTTTATTAATTAATAAAATAGTTGTTTAAAAAATGATCTTAACTAACTTTTTATATTGTTGCATTTTATCAAAAGTTATACATTTAAACAAAATTCAATTTAATTAAAAAAATGAAGAAGATCATATTATTTTATTGTTTTGGAATATTAGTATCATGTAATAATAATGATTTAAAAAAATCAGTTGAAGACAATGATTTTTCTACTCCCAAACAAACGAAAATAAAGTCTAACATTATCTCAACAGACACATTATTTTATAATATCACTAGTGGTATATCATGGGATGAATATGACCAGTCTAAGCTACAAGCTTCCAACACAAACAAAAATTTCAAATATTTCTGGATTAAGCCATTTACAAACAGCGATGAAAAAACACAAGTAATCGGATATGAAATTTTTATTAATAATAATCCCATAAAATTCCTATTAATGTCGAATATTGATCATTTAGAAGTTAATGATTACCCATCTAGTGATCAAGATATGAATAGTCTTCAATTTATTTGTTTGGAACATTATGACTCTATTAAAAAAAGTTATAATTCTAAAAAAAACATCTACGAACAAATATTAAAAGTCTATGAATCAAAGTATGGGAAATATAATTTAAAAAAGGAAAAAATTAAAGATGTAGCTTATATATTAAATGGTATTCATTATGCTGATTTAGAACGACAGACTATAAGTTGGAAGAATAACCCTAAAATTTTAATACAAATTGAAATTAGTAAAATCGAATCATTTTTCAGGGTTTTTTATTTGTCAAAAAGGTTCCAACAGGATATGATTACTTATATTTCTGAAAAACAAACTGAAAATAACAGGAAACAAACTGAAACAGAAAAAGAAGTAAATGAAAGAAAGTATAGGGGAGTTAAGGATTTGTAGTTAATATAATTAGATTATTAAAAATTCATCAAGTCCAATTTATTTAATTTACAAACTAAATAAAGATTTCTTTGTTCCATTTTTAACAATGGCATTAGTAAATAATTATTTTTCATCTAAAAAAACAAAGAAAATTCAGGGTACTTTGTCTTACAAAGAGAAGCCTATATTTTATCTCTTTTTTGGTTTGTATTAAGAATCTAATTTTTCATTCTGCATATTCAAATTAAACAAACACATTTTCATCATTCGCAAAAAGGAACTTTCCAACCTCATCCAAGAGGGGCAGAAATACGCAATCCATTTCCCGGAGCAATTCAGTAAAAATATCCAGGCCTTGCAGCTCCTCCAACAAAAGGAAAAAGAATACGCCAAACTCACTCAATCCATCAAAGAACTGAAAACCGTAATCGGACATCAAATG
>CANGLG010000077.1 GCA_947454395.1 Flavobacteriales bacterium | reverse complement strand
TATGCTTATATAGACCCAAAGAATACGAGAAGTAAATGGATGAGCGAGCAATTCGGTTTTCAAGGTCGAGGTATTATTGCTACTCAATCATTTAGTAGGTTTTATCCAAAAAAGTCAGTTGGATTAACCGTAATTTCCGATTTTAATCAAATTTCCGAATTGGTTAGAAAGCAATATGAGAAGCATCAATTTTATTTTGAATCACAAAGTTCGAAACCAAATTTTTTGGCCTTAACAAATGATTTTGGAGAAATTACGGCTTTGGCTAAATTTACGAAGGTACATTGGGAGATCAATCGTTTGCCTGGTAAACGGGGTGGAGTGGTCACCAAAATTCTTCCGTTTGTACCTCTCATTAATAAATTAATTCGTCCCAAATCGCATCAATTTATAGTGCCAGAAATCGTTTGTATTCCTTCAAATAAAAGTGAGCATCTAGAAGAATTATTTTCTTCTGCTCTTGCACATTTTAATGTTAATTCACTTCTCTGGTGGGTTGATGAGAAAGATAGTGTTTACAAGGAATTTCGAAGCAAGGTAAAATGGGGTTTCTTGGATAAAATGCTTGGTGTTTCTCCTGTTGATATCGTTGTTCGTGGTGCTTTGAAAGAAACTGATTCACCTTTTTTTGTCTGTGCTTTTGATATGATTTAACTAATATCAATGCTTAATATGCGTTCGCAAAGCATAGATGTGATTCTCTTGTCAAGATCTTGCTTATTTTCCAGGTAGAATTCAAATTCTTCATTCGTCAGAAGGCCAATGACTTGCCCAATTAAAAAGTACTTCAAATGAGTTTGTTTTGATAGCAAAAGTTTCAAAGCCATCCTCCGTTTTTCCGTTGGAATATCCTTAATTAAAATAGTTGCATATTCCTTCCTGTTTTTTAATAATGCTGCAAACAAAGGATGCTGAAATTTTAAGATGGGTCTTAACGAATCATTCTGAAATTTTTCATTTTCATTGATACACGTTGATTCAGTAAAAATTATAGGTCTTAAATCTTTAAGATTATTTTCATCTCTCATGATTCTAGAACAATTCAAATTCAATCCTGTTCCAAATCAAATAAAATTGTTTGTGGAGCGAATTTGTCCAAATAATCATTTGTGCGGTCTTCGTCTGGATTAAGGGTGAAAATCAACTGACGGCATTTTGGTAAACTTTCTGCAACTCGGGAAATATATCCTTTATGACCTAAGCGCATTTGTTCGTCCATTTGATTAATAATAAGCAATTTCAATTTGCCGATATTGAATCCATTTTGAAAGTACAATTCACAAATTCTTTTTGGTGTGCCAATGATGATTTCTGTTCCATCAAATAAGTCATTTCGCTGCTTAAGTTTATTTCCTTTTTCGAAGATTAAATCAATTGTCAAATCATTTTGTTTAGCGGCTTTTGCGGTTTGCTCATGGAGTGCTTTTGCGGTTTCATCATTCGTACAAAAAACGATGGCTCGAGGAGAACCTTCTTCTGGATGTGGAATAATTTCGGTTAAAATATTTGGTATTAAATCAAGGTATTTTTCAGGGTGACCTACTGAAAGCAATGATTTTCCTGCCTTTAATAATTTTAAAATGCTTTCAAGATTATTGTTTTTCTTTGATTCAGCCATTTTACTTCAATTTCGGATTATTGATGTGACGATCTTTGTCACGGTTCGTTTTTTTATCTAAATTTTTAATCAGTGCATTTTCAAGGTCGATTCCGGTTTGATTGGCTAAACAGATTAGTACAAATAACACGTCCGCCATTTCATCACCCAAGTCTTTTGATTTGTCACTTTCTTTTTCACTTTGTTCGCCATAACGTCGCGCCATAATTCTGGCAACTTCTCCAACTTCCTCCATTAAAATGGCTGTATTTGTAAGTTCGTCAAAATATCGAACTCCCATTTCTCTAATCCATTTGTCAACGATTTTCTGTGCTTCCGAAATTTCCATGAGTCAAAGTTAGAAGATAAGTCGTGTTTTCCGTTTCTTTTTTCGAAATTTGTATCTTAACAACAAGATAATGGAAAAACTTCAAAACTTTATCAATGGTGCATACACAGCTCCAGTCAATGGACTTTACATTGATAATTATGAGCCTGCAACCGGTGAAATTTATTCTTGGATTCCTGATTCAGATTCATATGATGTTGAAGCAGCGGTAGAAGCAGCTGAAAAAGCTTTCCCTATTTGGTCAAATATGTCGGTGGAGGAAAGAAGTAGCATTCTTGTGAAACTTTCCGAAGGAATTCAAAATAGAATGGACGAATTTGTTGCTGCTGAAAGCAGAGATAATGGTAAACCAGTTTCTTTAGCAGCGCATGTAGATATTCCAAGAGCTGTTTCAAATTTCCATTTTTTTGCAACGGCGATCTTGCATTTTGCATCTGAATCCCATTACATGGAGGGAGTTGGAGTAAATTACACCACCAGAAAACCAATTGGCGTTGTAGGATGTATTTCTCCTTGGAATTTGCCCTTGTATTTGTTTTCTTGGAAAATAGCTCCTGCATTAGCTGCTGGAAATTGTGTAATCGCCAAACCTTCTGAAATAACACCTTACACTGCTTATTTGCTTGGAAAAGTTTCGCAGGAAGCAGGTTTGCCAAAAGGTGTGCTAAACATCTTGCACGGAACTGGACCTAAAGTGGGTGATGCCATAGTGAAACATCCAAAAATTAAAGCAATTTCTTTTACCGGAGGAACAAAAACAGGTGAATACATCGCTCGAACAGCCGGACCAATGTTTAAAAAACTATCCCTTGAATTAGGAGGAAAAAACCCAAATATTATTTTTGCAGATTGTGATTTTGATGATATGTTGAGCACCACAATCCGTTCTTCATTTTCCAATCAAGGTCAGATTTGCCTTTGTGGTTCACGTATATTTGTAGAAAAGTCACTTTACCCAAAGTTCAAAGAAGCCTTTGTTGCCAAAATTTCAAAATCCAAGGTTTCTTTTCCTCAAGACCCGGAGGCAAAATTAGGAGCAGTTGTTTCTGAACCTCACATGGAAAAAGTTCTCTCATACATTGAATTAGCAAAGCAAGAAGGAGGAACAGTACTTACCGGTGGAAAACGCGTGTTTCTCGATGCTCCATATGACAAAGGATATTATATCGAGCCGACCATAATAGAAGGTCTTGGTTACGATTGCAGAACCAACCAAGAAGAAATTTTTGGACCAGTTGTGACAATTACTCCTTTTGAAACGGAAGCAGAGGCTTTGATGATGGCAAATTCAACTCAATATGGTTTATCTGGAACTATTTGGACTTCGGATTTAAAAAGAGCACATCGTGTTGCAGATCAGCTTCAATCTGGTATTGTTTGGATTAATTCATGGCTTGTTCGTGATTTAAGAACACCATTTGGAGGGGTAAAAGCCTCTGGAGTTGGAAGAGAGGGCGGATGGGAAGCATTACGATTTTTTACGGAGGCTAAAAACATTTTTATTAAATACTGACATGCGTTTTCTTGTATTTTTCCTTTGTTTCGCTTTTATTGCAAAAGCGCAGTTGAAACCAATTTTACTTCAAGTGAAAAAAGATACAATTTTACGTTGGGATTACCATTTTGGAGATGAGTTCAATAATGATAATTTAAATACAGACAAATGGTATGATGGATATCCTTGGGGTGGATTACTGGTGGATCAACGCATATACTCAGCACCTGAAATGGTATCACAAAAGGATGGGATTCTTCATTTAGGTGCAAAAAAAACAAACGAATGGAGGGAATTCCCGGATTGGATGTTGAATGCCGACCAAGCAAAAAAAAATGGAGTTGAAGTAAAAAATGGGTCGATGCAATTAGACTATTTAACTTCTTGTATCTGGAGTCGTCAAGAGTTTGAATACGGATATTTTGAATGTCGTTGCAAAGCGCCTTCAGGAAAAGGACTTTGGCCTGCATTCTGGTTGTACGGACAAAATCAAAAGGATGAAATTGATTTTATGGAAATGAAGGGAGAGCATGCAGATAAAGTACATGTTGATATTCATTGCCCTGACAATTGTGATAAAACACCTAGTGGACTTTTTGGAATAAAGAAAGATTGGGGAGGTTGGGTAAAAATGGAAGGAAATTTAACTGATGATTGGGTTGTTTTTTCAGGTGTATGGATGCCAAACTCATTAACTTATTATGTTAATGGTGTAGCTGTTTCTCATTTCAATGGTGACTTTGCAACTCCAATGAATGTTATCGCGAATTTGTCTGTTGCCAGAGACAATGGTCCATTCGAACCTGGTCCAGATGAAAAAACTAAATTTCCAAATGAATTTTTGGTTGATTACATTCGGGTTTGGAAACCACTGAATGATCCGGATAATGCTAAAAGTGAGAAGTGGATCGTATCAAAATCGAATACTCAAGTCACTCCATTAGAGGCATCCGGAAAAATAAAAAAGAAACTGAGGCATGTATATGATAAAAAACGTTTGAAACAAGAAGAAGGATTTATTTCATTTATTCCTCAGAGCGATAAAAGTTATGCATTACAAGTTAACGGGCTTACGCTTGGCAATTATAAAATTAATCTAAAGGATGCTTCAGGGAAATTGGTTCGGGAGATTGCAAATAATAATGTTGATTTAACAGGAATAAATCATGGTAAATACATCATTGAAATTACTACTAATAATAATCAGACAAGGCAAGTTGAAATCAAACTTTAGATTTCTCTGATTTCTTCTTTTTCGACTTATTATCTTTTAGGCGCATTCCTCCCGTTAATTTGATTGTATAATAAAATTGTTTGTATGTTAAATCTGAAAAACGAATTGATTTGTTATCAAAATCTGTAATTAAAAACAAAAAATAATCTGGGGTTGAGTAACCACCCATTAAACGTACATCATAACGTGGTGCTAATCCCAAAAATCCTCTTGGATTTTGACTGACCGTATAAAACTTAGATTGAATTACGCCTCCTAACCCGAGCCAACCAGAAAACTGCCAATTTTTTAAACGATTAACATAAGCATAGCCTGGTATTGCTCCAAAATCAAAAGCAGAAAATTTGGTTGCTGCTGTTTTTGAATTATTTGGGTCTTGTAATGCAGTAGGAATTATACTTTTCCCATTATTGTCAGTGCCAAAAACGTTGAAGGTTCCTTTGATATACCAAGTGTGTACTTGTTTGTTGTAGTGGGCTCGTTTGCCATTTAAAGCACTAATTTTGAAATGTTTATTATTGAAATACCAGCTATTAAGGGTGAAATTTAAACAACCTATTGATGGCGAAACAAAATTTGGAAGTTCTGAAGTTAACGTAGTGTCCCAGCGAACGGCATCTTGAATCGAATATCCTTGATTGGTTTTAAATTCAAAATCGAAATGAACCTTCTTAATATCAAAATCGAATCCGATATTATATTGTTTTGTCCTACCATATAAATCTGTATCCCTAAAATATCCTAGTATTGGTAATCCAACTCGTAACGAAAACCATTTGTATGCAAATCCAATACCGAAAAAAGGTTTAAAGTTATTCTTGTATTGTATTCTATTAATTTCATTTGGAAAATTGTACTCAATACTGTAAGGAGCGGTATTGAATCCGATATCTGAATAAATTACCTTTTTCCCATAAAAATCGTCAATGAACAGACTGTCATCTTGTGAAAAACAGCTTGTAACAAAGAAAATGAATAATATGCTATTCAAAAATGTTTTCAAGACCTAGAATAAATGAATAAACTTTTGCTATTTCTTTTCGTTCACTTGTTCGCCCTGAGCCACCTCCATGACCGGCATCCATATTGCATTCAAAGATAAGTGGATTTTTGTTTGTTCGGTTGGCTCGGATTTTAGCTACATATTTCATAGGCTCCCAATACTGAACTTGTGAATCGTGATATCCAGTAGTAACATAAATTGCGGGATATTCCATTTTTCGGATATTGTCATAAGGAGAATATTTTAGCATGTAGTAATAGAATTCTTCCTCATTTGGATTACCCCATTCTTCATATTCTCCGGTAGTTAATGGAATAGATTCATCTAACATGGTTGTTACCACATCTACAAAAGGCACTTGAGAAATGATTCCTTTCCATAAATATGGAGCCATGTTGGTTACTGCGCCCATTAACAATCCTCCGGCACTTCCTCCTTGTGCATATATTTTTTCAGGATTACAATATCCCATTAAACCCAAGTATTCTGCGGCATCGATAAAATCGGTAAACGTGTTTATTTTCTTTTGAAATTTCCCGTTTTCATACCAATGTTCCCCCAAGTATTTACTGCCACGAATATGAGCCACTGCATATACAAAGCCACGATTCAACAAACTTAAACGCGTTGCACTGAAAACATCGGGCAAGGTATATCCATAAGAGCCATATCCATACAATAAACAGGGTGCGTTTTTTAGTTCAATTCCTTTTTTGTAAACAAGACAAACAGGAATTTTTGAGCCATCATTTGCATTAGCCCAAATGCGTTGAGAAACATAATCTTCTGGTTTGAAGTTTTTATCTAAAAGTTCTTTTCGAAACCAAAGTGATCTTTCTCCAGACGCCATGTTAAATTTGTAAACTGTAGATGGCGTTGTCATCGAGTTGTAGGAATAAAATATTTCATCCGAGTAATAATCATCATTTAGTCCAAGGCCTAAGAAATAGGTGTCTTCAGCGAATTCAATATAACGATCATCGTTCGTTTCAATGTTTTTTAATTTTATTTTCCTTAATCCATTAATTCGCTCTTCGACAAGCAGATAGTTTTTAAAAGCATCAATTCCTTCAATAAGTGTATTTGAATTATGTTGAATAATTACCGCGCAACTTTCTACATTCTCTGGAAATTCTTTAGAAAAAAGGACTTTTTTGTTTGGTGCGTTCTCATTACTTACAATATAAAAACCAGTTTTGTGATGAGTAATATCGTACAAATGACCTTGTTTTCTTTTTAAAAAAACTTTAGGATTTTCACTCGGATTATCCGCTGATATCAATTGAATTTCTGAAGTTGTTGAGCTTGCGGAGTGAATTAATACGAAATCATTAGTAATCGTTTTTCCAATACCTACACTGAATTTTTCATCTTTTTCTTCGTAAATCAATAGGTCTTTTTCCGAATCAGTTCCTAATTCATGTTTAAAAATCTGGAACTCCCTCAATGTTTGTGGATCTTTTTTGACGTAGAAAACAGATTTGTTGTCATTCGCCCAAACTATTTCGCCACTTACATCTTCAATTCTGTCAACTAAAAAGTGTCCAGTTTTATTGTCTCTGAAACATGCAATGTACTTTCTTCTGCCAATAAAATCTTCAGTTAAAGCCAATAAACTGTTATCAGGAGATGGAGACCAATCGGCAAGTTCATAAAATGATTGATTTTTAGCACGTTCATTTTCATCAAAAAATAATGATTCATTTCCATTTTCTATGAGTAGGATTTGCTGATAATCTTTCCCCTCTATATTTTTAATTTGGTATGTTTTACCATTCAAAATGAAGGGAGCGCTAATATCATTGGGATTAATTCGCTGATCGAACTCTGTCAAAAGCTTATCAACTAAACTTTCTAATGGTTGGAAGTATTCGTCGCAGTAAGCATTTTCTTTATTTAAATGTTCAATTACTTCTTTTGAATCCCGCTGATTCATCCAGTAATATTCATCAATACGTTCATGTTTATGCTTTGATAGTAATTCTGGATTTTTTTTTGCTTTTGGTTCGGGTAATTGAGAGAACATAGTTTTTTAAGTAGGAACAGAATGAAATTAATTTTAATCAGGCAACTTATTTGAGTTCAAAAATACGCAATATCTTGAACGATTGTTTTACCTTTGGTTTGTGAAATCACTTTACAAATTCTTATTGAATAAGCTTCCTCGTCCCTTGTTAATTCGGATGAGTTATGTTTTTAAATTGTTTGCCCCACTTCTTTATCGTGGAAATAAAGTAGAATGTCCGGTGTGCGAGAAATCTTTTTCGAAATTTTTATCTTATGGTTCCGAAGTTGCCCACCGTGAGAATGTCCTTTGTCCCTACGATTTAACTTTGGAAAGACATCGATTGATGTGGCTTTATTTAAAAGATGAAAGTAATTTTTTCACGGCACCAAAGTTGGATGTTTTGCATATTGCACCTGAGCAATGCTTCATTCATAAATTTAAAAAACAAGTGAATTTAAATTATTTGACAGGAGATTTGGTTTCACCGATCGCTGATATTCACTTTGATTTACATTCTATTCCGTTGGAAGACAATCGTTTTGATGTCTTATTTTGCAATCACGTTATGGAACACGTAAACGATCCGCTTCAATGTATGAAGGAAATTTATCGTGTTATGAAACCTGGAGGATGGGCGATAATGCAAGTTCCTCAGGACATGAATAGAGAGGCAACTTACGAAGATGCATCCATTGTTACTCCTGAAGATAGAGAAAAACACTATTGGCAAAAAGATCACGTTCGTTTGTTTGGTAGAGATTATCCACGATGGTTGGAAAAGGTCGGATTCAAAGTGGAAGAATTTGACTTAAAAAAACATTATGATTCAGCTAAAATTGAACGTTTTCGTCTCATGAAAGATGAAGTGCTTTACATTTTTAAAAAAGATTGATATGAAAAAAATTCTATTATTACTATTCCTACCGTTAAGTTCATTCTCTCAAAAATTGTTATATATTCATTTGGATCCTTATGTTCAAGGAACCCCATTAGATATCAATACTCCTTATACCGGTTGGGATGGGAAAGCTGTAAAAATAGATCATTTCAATTATTATTTTTCATATCTATCTATAAAACATGATGGTGGCCAAGTTTTGAATTTTACAGATACGGTATTTATTGTAAAACCAGATAATCACTTGTTGAATCTAGGCTTTCATAACATAACGAATATTGAACAAATCTCATTTTTAGTTGGTGTGCCTGATCGTTTAAATACTGAATCTGGAGCTTCTGCTCAAGATATTTCTTTATATCCTGAAAATCATCCTTTGAGTTTTCAATCACCTTCTATGTATTGGGGTTGGCAGGCAGGATACATGCATATGATTGTTGGCGGTTCAGTTGATGGGAATAACGACGGAATTCCTGAAACCAATTTTGAGCTTCATAACTTAGGAAATTCAAATCAACAGTCAGTTATAGATATGCCTGTTACTCAAACAAACACAACAGTAGGTCAAATAGACCTATATCTACATTGTAATTTGGATTTCTGGTTAAAAAATATTAATCTACCTACTGTTGGATATACCCACGGAGAAACAGGTCTAAATGCTTTTGTGATGGATAATGTCATTACTGAAACAGTGTTTAATCAAGGAACAGATGCTTCTATACAATCATTGGAGCAGGCTTTAATGAAAGTCAAAACTGATAATGGTAAAATGTCAATAGAATGGTCAGGAATGACAAATATTAGTGATTGCATTATATTCGATGAAACCGGAAAAGTTGTGCGTCACGAAGTTGTAAATGACACAAACGGAACAATTACTATGTCGAATTTAAATTCAGGTTTTGTAATAATAAATTTAATAGATAGTAAAGGAAATAAATTAGCAGTTAGAAAGGTTATCATACCTTAATTCCTAATTTTATATCCAATCAATGAGAAAAATCACAATTTTTATTTTTCTTGTAAGTTTAACTGTCTTATGGAAATGCCGTTCGTTAGCAACAGTAGATCCAAACACAACAATTCAAGTCCCCTATCCTTCTGAAAATCCAACAACAGCTGAAAAAGCAGCACTTGGAAAGTTACTTTTCTTTGATAAAAGACTTTCAAAAGATGGAACTATTGCTTGTGCAAGTTGTCATGACCCTAAAAAAGCATTTACTGACCAATTATCTCAAAGTAAAGGTATTTACGGACAAATAACAGAGCGGAATTCTCCTTCATTATTGAATTCGGGGTTTCTTAAAACGGCAATGTTTGATGCGCATTTGCAAACGCTTGAATTACAGGTAATTGTTCCGATTCAGGAAAAAACAGAAATGGGACATAACATGAAGGAGTTAATTCCTCAATTACGTTCAATTCCAGAATATAAAGAAGCTGCTAAAAAGATTTTCAATCGTGATTTTGATGCTTATGTCCTGACTAGAAGTATTTCAGCTTTTGAGCGTACTCTTGTTTCAATGAATAGTCGATACGACCAATTTGTTAATGGTAAGAAAAATGCACTAACAAAATCAGAGCAAGAGGGTTTGAAAATATTTTCAGAGAAATTGTACTGTACAAAGTGCCATCCCGCTCCCTTTTTTACAACTTTTGAAGCAGAAAATAATGGATTGTATGCAGATTATACTAAAATTAATGATAAAGGAAGGTTTCGGATACATTTGGATTCT
>CANGLG010000076.1 GCA_947454395.1 Flavobacteriales bacterium | reverse complement strand
GGGTACTGTAAGAAATTTGGATCGCGTTTTTCAAGAAAAGCATGTTTCCCTTCTTGCGCTTCTTCCGTTAAATAATAAAGTAGGGTAGCGTCACCGGCAAGTTCCATCAAACCATGTTGACCATCTAATTCGGCATTCATCGCACGTTTTATCATTCGAATCGCCAATGGACTACGTTTCATAATGGTTTTACTCCATTCAACAACGGTATCTTCTAATTGATCCAAAGGAACAACCTTATTTACCATGCCCATTTTTTCAGATTCTTCGGCTGTATATTGATTACATAAAAACCAGATTTCTCTTGCTTTTTTCTGTCCGACGTGTCTTGCTAAATAAGAAGATCCAAATCCGCCGTCAAAACTTCCAACTTTTGGACCTGTTTGACCGAAACGAGCGTTATCAGATGCAATGGTCAAATCGCAAACAACATGCAACACGTGACCTCCTCCAATTGCGTAACCATTTACCATGGCAATTACCGGCTTAGGTAGGGAACGAATTGCCTTATGCAAATCCAAAACATTCAATCGTGGAACGCCATTTTCAGAAATGTAGCCACCAACACCTTTAACATTTTGATCACCACCCGAACAAAACGCTTTGTCACCTTCACCAGTTAAAACAACAACATTAATATCCGGATTTTCTCGACAAATGTTCATTGCGTCCAACATCTCGAAATTTGTTTCAGGTCGAAAAGCATTGTAAACATGCGGACGATTGATGGTTATTTTTCCAATTCCTTCAAAAAACTCGAATTTAATATCCGTGTATTTTTTTAATGTTTCCCAATTTCTTTTAGCCATAAAAAATGTTTTTACAAAAATAATAACATAGCGACACGCAAGGCATTTAAAAGAGAATAATGTTTTTTTTAATATGCAGAAATACTCATTAATTCTTAAAAATTCCCATATCTTTTTTGTTCATTGGATTTGTTAAGTCATCACAACATTGCCTTCATCAGCACGGATATCCGAATTTATAGCTTACCTTTGTTCAAATTCTAGGTCTTTCATTTCATTTATTATGTCAAACTTAGAGTTGAATCTAATTTATGACATTTAAAGAACTAGATCTTTTAGAGCCGATCTTAAACGCTCTTAACACACAAGGTTATACCAATCCAACACCCATTCAAGAACAAGCCATTCCAATCGTCCTTCAAGGGAAAGACATTATGGGATGTGCTCAAACTGGAACGGGAAAAACAGCGGCATTTGCTATTCCAATATTACAACGTTTGCAATCAACAAAAAATCCGGAACAGAAACGCGTGATTCGTGCTTTGATCGTAACTCCCACAAGGGAATTGGCTATTCAAATTGACGAAAGTTTCAAAGATTACGGACAAAATTTAAAATTGCAATCAGCGGTGATTTTTGGTGGAGTGAATCAAACTTCGCAAGTAAATCGCTTGAAAGCTGGAGTTGATATTTTAATTGCAACGCCAGGTAGATTGCTTGATTTAGTACAACAGCGTCACATCAACTTGAGAAATCTTGAAATTTTTGTTTTAGATGAAGCGGACAGAATGTTGGACATGGGATTCATTCACGATGTAAAGAAAATCATTAAAATCATTCCGGAGAAACGTCAAACTTTGTTTTTCTCTGCAACAATGCCGAAAGAAATTACATCTTTGGCTAATTCAATCTTGACGAATCCAAGTCATGTTGAGGTAAGCCCTGTTTCATCAACGGCAGAGACCATTCAACAGGAACTTTATTATGTGGATACGGAAAACAAGAAAGATTTATTGATTGATATTCTGAATACGAATAAAATTGTAACGGCATTGGTTTTTACGCGAACGAAACATGGCGCTGATAAATTGGTTAAAATCTTGAATCGAAATCAGATAAAATCCGAAGCGATTCACGGAAATAAATCTCAAAATGCGCGTCAAAATGCGTTGAAGAATTTTAAGGAAAAATCATTGCAAGTTCTGGTTGCTACGGACATTGCTGCGCGTGGAATCGACATTGACCAATTGGAATTTGTGGTGAATTTCGATATACCAAATATCCCTGAAACGTATGTTCATCGTATAGGTCGAACGGGTAGGGCAGGTGCTTCCGGAAAAGCGGTTTCATTTTGCAACACAGAAGAACAAGCGTATGTGAAAGACATTCAAAAATTAATCGGGTTGAGTATTCCGGTAGTTTCTAATCACGCTTTTCCAGCAACCGGAAAAATAACAGTTAAGCAAGAACAAGCGCCTCGTTTTAAAAAGCCAAAACCAACTTCACAACAGAGAAGAAAGCAAAGTAATCAATCTCAAAATAAAAGAGTAGAGCGTTAATTTAACATTTGTACTATAAATCATTTTTCATTTTAATTTCTTTGAATTTACATTTGAAAAGTTATTTCTACATTAGATGAAAATTTAACGTATGAACTTTTTGAAAACGCACGCAGCTACGATTTTAATTTCAATCGCTGTAATTATTACCGGCTATATTCTTGGTAATTCTTATCTATCCAAAGGCAAAGCCGATCCTGAAATTAGTGTTACCGGTTTGGGAGAGCAATCCTTTGATTCCGATTTGATTGTATGGCGTGCGAATTTTTCTAAGAAGAACATGGATTTGAAGCAAGCTTACGCTGATTTGAATGCAGATGTTAAAAGAGTGAAAGCCTATTTGAAGTCTCAGGGAATTTCTAATGAAGATGTTGTTTTTGAAGCTGCTGACATTCAAAAAGAATTTGCTTCGGAGTACGATGAAAACGGCAATGTGAGCAGCAGTTATTTTACGGGATACAACTTGACACAAAGTTTGAAAGTACAATCCAAAAATGTCGATTTAGTTGAAAAAACGTCGCGTGAAGTTTCTCAATTGATTGATGCAGGTATAGAATTGAATTCGTTTGCTCCCGAGTACTATTATACCAAATTAGCCGAGTTGAAATTGAAAATGATTGAGCAAGCTACCAAAGATGCGCATGACAGAGCAGAGAAGATTGCTGAAAATGGAGGAGGAACATTGGGAGATTTAAAAAGCGCAGACATGGGTGTTTTCCAAATAACAGCTGAAAATTCATCAGAAGATTATGAATGGGGAGGGAGTTTCAATACTTCATCCAAGAGAAAAACGGCAAATATCACGATGCGCTTGAAATACGAGATTGATTAGTAAATAATTTTTCTTTTGATATTCTTATATCTCTTAAATGTGGTCCTCAAATATTTCTATACTGAAATACAATTAAGATTATTGAGATCAGGAGTTACTATCTCTTTTTCTTAGGTTTCCCATACTTTTCTTGCATGGCTTTTTTATGGTTGTAACGAACATTTACCTTTTTATTTTTTGCTTTTTTCTCATGAAAAGAATCGCCTCTATTTTCTCGTTGAGGTAATTTCATTGCTTTCATGGGAATAACAATTTTTGGTTTCTCGAATTCCAACAGTTCGTCTGTAAAAACAATATCTTCATTTACTTTTGAGAATACAAGTTGCTTTTGCATGAGTTCTTGAACAGCTAGAATAGCAGGTTCATCTTTTTCAGACACAAAGGTAATTGCAATACCATTTTTATCTGCCCTACCAGTTCGACCAATACGGTGAATGTAGTTTTCAGGACTTTCAGGGAGATCAAAATTAATCACATGAGAAACATCTGTTACATCAATTCCACGAGCTATTAAATCGGTTGCAATTAATATTCGAATTGCACCTGTTTGAAAATTTTGAACTGTGTCAAAGCGGAAATTCTGTGTTTTGTTTGAATGAATAATACCTATAGCATCCGTTATACTCGCTCCAATTTCTTCAAACAATAAATCGGCTAAAGCACGAGAAGAAACAAACACTAATATTTTTGAATTGGCATCTGTCTGTTGAATGATATGATGTAATAGAACAACTTTAGATAGGAAATTCGGTACGCGATAACACGTTTGATCTATTTTATCAATAGGCAACCCAGCACGTGCAGCTTCAACTCGAACGGGCTCTATCATATACTCATCCAAGAAAAATGATACTTCCTCCGAAAGTGTTGCCGAAAAAACCATGTGTTGTCTTTTTGGAGGCAAAAAATCGAAAATTTGCAATAATTGCGGTCTAAAACCTAAACTTAATGTTTCATCCACTTCGTCAATAACTAATTTTTTAACATGTTTCAATTGCAAAGAACCACTTCTCGCTAAATCCAAAATGCGACCAGGTGTACCAACTAGTACATCCAATCCTTGTAACACCATTGTGGCTTGTGTATTCATATTCGTTCCACCGTATACACCACCTACAACTACGTTCATGTAAGTAACTAACTTTTCCACTTCACTGACCACTTGAGCTACCAATTCCCTTGTTGGAACAATGATCAAAATCTGGGGATGAGGTTCTTTCGAAAATTGCCACATGCATAGACATGGTAGCAAATAAGCAATTGTCTTACCTGTTCCCGTTTGCGCAATTCCAATGGTGTCCTTTCCTGACATCATTACGTTGAAACCCGCGGATTGAATGGTTGTTGGGTATTGATAACCTAAATCATCTAAGGCATTCCAAAGTGGTTTCTTCAAGTTTAAATCGTGAAATGTCATAGAAACAAGTTTTTACAAAGCTAAGTATAGATTATTGATTGGTATCCATTTATTTTATTTCAAAAAAAGTACTTAATTGATTTATTGTAACCATAGAAGTTGAAAGGTTTAATTTTTTTTGAGTTTAATATCTAGTTGATAGGAAATTCTCCATTGTTCCAAAATCAAAAAAATAGAATTAAAAATTAAATTTTGACAATAAAAGATCAAAACATATTTTCTTATTTTTAAAGTATTAACTAAAAATATTTTTATTTTGGATTTTAATACAGTTTACCATACTTATCGTTTAGTTCCTTTTATTAAGATGAGGTTACTCGTTTTGTTCTTTTTAATTTTTGGCTTTCAGATTTCATCTTTTTCTAGTCAAAAATCCAAAATCAAAATACTTTTTATTGGTAATTCTTACACCTATAGAAACCACATGCCTATTATTTTTTCGAAAATTGCCAAGTCAAATGGAAAGAATGTCGAAGTTAATTGGTGTGTAAAAGGAAAGACTTCTTTTTACAGACATTCTTTACGGAAACAAGTTTATAAAGCGATTTCTTGGAAAAAATGGGATTATGTAGTGCTTCAGGGATCAAGTCGTGATATGCTTAAAGATAGCTTGACATATCATGAAAAAACGATGCCAGGATTAAATCGAATGATAGACAGTATTCAAAAAAATCACGATAAAACAAAGCTAGTTTTCTACATGACTTGGTCATATCGAAAGGGCTATAAAAAATTGTCCGACTCAAATACGCACTTTAAAATGATTCGGCGAATTTCTTCGAAATACAAAGAAATTGCTGAAAAATATCAATCAAAATTGTCGCCTGTCGGATTAATATGGGAGAAATTATATTTCAAACACAACATCAAAAATTTATATCAACCTGACAATGCGCACCCAAGTAAATTAGGTTCTTTTGTTACTGCTTGTTCATTTTTTTCTACAATATTTAACGAGCCTGTCAAACAAACTCCGGCTGATTACATCTCGATACCAAAACAGAATAGAATCAAGAAATTGGTTTGGGAAAGTTTTATTGAATTCAACAAGTAAGCTAGATAAATTATTAGAATGAGAGTCAGACATGAGAAAATCAGAGTGGAGTTTTGGCGATCAAATTCCAAACGATCTAAAAAACTGCAAGTATTCCAATAAATAACATTCAAATGAGGGAAACATGGAACTATATTTGATTTTGACTAGAGTCAATATTTTTTTGACCTTTAAATAAACACCTGTTCGATTAAACTTTTTATATTTCTCTATGTTATAACATAAAGGATTACTATGTTTAAATCTGGTTATGTATTTACCCCATACGAAGCTCCTGAACAATCTTATTTTGATAAATTATTTGACATTTTCACAGAGCTAATAACGCATACTTCTGGAGACGTAGATGAAGCCCTTGAATGGTTGAATGTGCTCGATAAAGAATATTCATTGACAAACGATGAATATACCATGGATGATTTTATCGAAGATTTGAAAAAGAAAGGATACTTGCGCGAAGAAATTGAACCCGATGGAAAAGGTCAATTATCGATTACAGCGAAAACAGAGCGTGTTTTGCGCAAAAATGCAATGGAACAAATTTTTGGAAACATTAGAAAGAGCGGTCAAGGAAATCACAAATCTAAAAAAAGTGGTCAAGGAGATGAGGCCACCGGTGAGTTTCGTGATTTTCAGTTTGGTGATTCCATTGAGCATATATCAATGACCGAAAGTCTAAAAAACGCCCAAATAAATCATGGAATGGGCGACTTTCAATTTACAGAAAACGACTTAGTGGTGGAGGACACGCATCACAAATCTCAGATGAGTACGGTTTTGATGATTGACATCAGTCATAGTATGATTTTATACGGAGAAGATCGTATTACACCCGCAAAAAAAGTAGCGATGGCTTTGGCTGAACTCATAACAACCTCCTATCCGAAAGACACTTTGGATGTAATCGTTTTTGGAAATGATGCGTGGCCAATAAAAATTAAAGATTTGCCGTATTTGAATGTTGGACCTTATCACACAAATACTGTTGCTGGATTGGAATTAGCAATGGACATTCTCCGTCGAAAACGTAATACAAACAAACAGATTTTTATGATTACGGATGGTAAACCAAGTTGTTTACGAATGCCTGATGGACAGTATTACAAAAACAGCAATGGATTGGATGAAATGATTGTTGAAAAATGCTACAACATGGCAGCGCAAGCACGAAAAATGCATATTCCAATTACTACATTTATGATCGCTCAAGACCCTTATTTACAGCAATTCATAGAAGAATTTACAAAGTCTAATAAAGGAAAAGCATTTTACACTGGATTGAAAGGTTTAGGTGAAATGATCTTTCATGATTATGAATCAAATAGAAAAAAACGAATTAATTGATATGATGAATACAACAATCAAAACTATTGGCGCTTTAAAAGCAGCAGGATATACTTCGAAAAGTATCAAAACAGAATTAAGAGACAATTTAATTGAATCTTTAAAAACAGGAATATCTACATTCCCAGGAATGCATGGTTATGAGCATACCGTTATTCCGCAGTTGGAACGCGCCATTTTATCCAAACACAACATCAACTTATTAGGTTTGCGCGGTCAAGGTAAAACTCGGATTGCACGTATGATGATTAATTTATTGGACGAATACATCCCTGTTGTTGCTGGAAGTGAAATGAATGACGATCCGTTCAATCCAATGAGTCGATATGCTAAAGATTTAATTGCTGAAAAAGGAGATGAAACACCAATTGATTGGTTACACCGATCTGATAGATTTTTTGAAAAATTAGCGACACCGGATGTTACCATTGCCGACTTGATTGGAGATATTGACCCGATTAAAGCAGCAAATTTAAAATTAAATTATTCCGATGAACGCGTTTTACATTTCGGAATGATTCCAAGAGCAAATCGCTGTATTTTTGTCATTAATGAATTACCTGATTTACAAGCACGTATTCAAGTAGCCTTGTTTAATATTTTAGAAGAAGGAGACATTCAAATTCGTGGATTTAAATTGCGTTTACCTCTTGATCTTCAGTTTGTTTTTACAGCAAATCCAGAGGATTATACAAACCGCGGAAGTATTGTAACACCCCTGAAAGATCGTATTGGATCGCAAATTTTGACTCATTATTCAGCTGATATTAAAACAGCAAAAAAAATCACAGAGCAAGAAGCGGATAAGTTGGAAAATCGCCTCTGTAAAGTTCATGTTCCTGAATTGGCAAAAGATATTCTTGAACAAATCGCTTTTGAAGCCCGTCAAAGTGAATACATAGACCATAAAAGTGGCGTTAGTGCTCGTATGAGTATCACAGCCTATGAAAATTTAATTAGCACAGCCGAACGCAGAGCCATTCTGAATAATGAATTTGAAACAACAGTTCGTTTCAGTGATTTAATTGGAATGATTCCATCCATTACCGGAAAGGTAGAGCTCGTTTACGAAGGAGAACAAGAAGGTAGTTCTTTTGTAGCTAATCAATTGATTAGTGAAGCAACAAAATCACTCTTTTTAACCTACTTTCCGAAAATCGAAAAACTTAAAAAGGAGAATCAAGTCACGCCTTACGATGAAGTATTAAGTTGGTTTTTTGAAGCAGACGCATTTGAATTGGAAGATGAAACAAATGAAGAAAATTACAAAATGGCTTTAAACGCCATTGATCCCTTGAAAAAATTAATTAAGCGTTATCAACCAAATGTTTCTGAAATAGATAGCCCTTTTTTAATGGAATTTATCCTTTGGGCATTGGTAGAATTGAAACAATTATCAAAGCGAAGAACAGCCAGCGGGATGTCATTTAATGATATTTATGACAATCTAATTAAAGGACTATAGGGCTAAAAGTCATACATAGGAGTTGTTTTTTATAAATGACTCCTTTTTTAATGCTATATAATTACAGTAACTCTTTATTATCGGTAGAGGATTTTGAAACAATATTCCATTGAATTCCAATTCCAGATGAACTCATTTCGACTGAATTCAGAAGTTTATCCCACGATTTGTTTGAATGACAGTTGTGAATAATATAAGCCGTCAAATCGAATACAAATAAAAATCCACCTTGCATTAACAAGCTATTCCCGTAGCCGTTATATTGGTCTTTTTTACTCATGTTTATCTTGGCCGCGCTTCTTAATAATAATCCAGATGCCATATAGCCAATATCCAAACCGGTATTGATTAAGAAAATCTTTTCAGTTTTATGTTGCATTCGAATTGTTTCTGAAAAAGTAAGCATTGAATTTGCCTTTTTTGATTTCAAATAACCAGGTATCGCTAGTCCAATATTTACGGTATTCCACAATACATTCATTTGATGAAAATAATGTGCTTCACCCGATGGAACAGATGCCCAACCTATACCACTTGCTACAAAATTTGTAGTTGCCCAAGAGCCCAAACCTAACATCAATTTTTTATCAGTTTCAATTCTTTCTTTATTGAATTGTTCCATTGTTTGCCCGTAAGAAATCAAGGTAAAAAACAAACTAAATATCATAATGACATGCTTCATAAAATGAAATTAGTGTTTAAAATTGTAAATAGTATAATTTAGAAATTAGTTCATTCATGATGAAATGAGAAACCCCGATTTTAAAATCGGGGTTTCTATGTGACCTGCGAAGTCGAAATATCTAACTTTTATAAGGATTTGGAGCGAGTTATAGAATTTACCAAATACTCATCAAAGAACTATGACCATTCTTTACCTTCAAAAACGGATCAAAAGGTAAAATAGATATATTTTACTGTTTGCCCTAATTTGAAATAATATTTTACCGTCTAAAAAGAATCATACTGCATATTTTGTAATTATTACCGTTTACTAATTAAATGTAGTATATTTATAAAAAAGATAATTATGTCCGAGTTACTTTATCAGATAAATCCAGAGCGCAATAAACCTTGGAATGATTTACCAGAATTACCAATCCGAAATGAATTGATTGATTCGATTCCTATATTAAAAAAACTGGGAGATGCGAAAGCAGCGTTAGCGAAACTTCAAGGCAGAAGTGTTGTTATTCCTAATCAAGGGATGCTGATAAATTCAATTAGTTTACAAGAGGCAAAAATCTCATCTGAGATCGAAAATATTTTCACAACAGATGACGAACTATATAAGGCATTTAGTGATGGACAAAGTGAAGCAAATGGTGCTTCAAAGGAAGTGTTGAGATATCGAGAAGCGCTTTGGTCAGGGTATAATTATCTTTCGAAAACACAGCAATTCAATCAAGATTATTTCCTTCAAATTTTTCAAGAAATAAAACAAACAAAAGATAAAATAAGGCCTCCCTTTCTTGAAACATCTATAAAACAAGGTGGCACTGGACCAAATGCGGGCAAAGTAATTTATACGCCACCTCGAGGAGCAGGTGTGATCGAAAAGAAATTATCAAACTTGATAGATTTTTTAAATGATGACCAATCATATAACATGGATTACCTCATTAAAATGGCAATCGCACATTTTCAATTTGAAGCAATTCACCCCTTTCGTGATGGTAATGGCAGAACAGGCAGAGTATTCAATATTCATTATTTGACAGCTAAAGGTTTATTAGATTTCCCAATTCTCTTTTTAAGCCGGTATATTCTCGATAATAAAACCGATTATTATGCCGGACTACAAGGAGTTTCACAAAGAGGAAACTGGGAAGAATGGATACTCTTTATGCTTAATGCAGTTGAGCATACTTCAAAGATTACTTACCGAAAAATAAATGATATCATTTCTGTTAAAGACGCAATATTAGACTATGTAAAAAAGGAAGGTAAATTCTTAAATCCAAATGAAATGATCGAGTTCATATTTAATCAACCTTATACAAAAGTTAACCAACTCGTTGAGAACGGCATTTATGCTGAAAAAACAGCCAGAAAATACCTAAACGAGTTATGCAACATGGGAGTTCTAGAGAAAAAAACAATTGAGGGAAAACATTATTATCTTAACCTTGAATTATATAGGATTCTGTCAGAATAACATACCTAGTTCTAACTTTTGAATTTTTCTAATAATG
>CANGLG010000075.1 GCA_947454395.1 Flavobacteriales bacterium | reverse complement strand
TAATCAATGAATCTGACCTTACTTATCATTGCTTTAATGATTCCATTGAATTAACAGCAGTTGCCTCAGGGGGTTCAGGTGCGTTTAGTTATGACTGGCAGGCAAGTGCCTCAGACTCTATTCACGATTATGTATCTATTAACCAAAATGGAACTTTCAATTACTTAATAAATGTTACTGATGCTTGTTTAGGAACATTTACTGACACGGCAACTGTGATAATGAATCAGACGATAGCTGTTGATACAATGTATTCATTTCCATCAAGTTGCCAACCAACAGGAGCTGTATCTGGCATTGCAACCGGAACAGTTGGTGTGCCAAACTACAATTGGACTGGTCCAGGTGCTAACAGTCCTAATTTTATAAATGCTTCTGTTTGGGAGAATTTATCTTCAGGATGGTATTATTTTACAGTAACTGACAACTATTGTTCAGCGAATGACAGTGTTTTTGTTGACATATTGAATCCTCCAGTAGCAGAATTCAGTGTTGACCCATTACTAGGGTGCGATCCTTTAACCGCCACGATAACAAACCAAAGTCAAAACGGAGACACTTACATTTGGAATTTTGGTGATGGGCAAAACTCGACGGTTACTGATATGAACTTATTTACTCATTTATATTCTGACCCAATAACTTCACCTAATAATTACGTTATTCAGTTGATTGTGAAGCAAGGACAGTTTTGTAGCGACACGATTGTTCATGTAATAACAGCTAATGTTTGCGGTTGTACAGACCCAGAAGCTTCTAATTATAATCCAATAGCAACCGTTGATAATGGCTCATGTATTTTTCCTAACCCAACAATTGAAGCTCCAAACATCTTTACACCAAATGAAGATGCTGCCAACGATTATTATTTTTTAACATCAAAAAATTTAAAAACACTTCGTTTAGTAATTTTAAATCGTTGGGGAAATGTAGTGTTTGATGAAACGAGCAATGATTTGATAAACAACAACCCATCATGGAATGGAAGTAAAACTGAGGAAGGAGTTTATTTTTATCGCTATGAAGCTACGGGCATTTCAGGGCAAGAATTGAATGGGCATGGCTTTCTTCATTTAGTAAAAACTAAAAATTAATAATTACAAGAATTCTCTTAAATTTATATCTAGAGTTTTCTGATGAAGTATTATTATCTATTTATTTGCCTCCTTATTGCGAGTTGTTTCAATGAAAATCTCAGTGATAAAAGAGCTTTTGGTGGAAAAAAATATGGAAATACTTTTACCTATTATGCCCCAGAAAAGACAATAGTTTTTTTTCCATTAGCTTCTGTTACATTAAATGACCAAAGGATTCTTAGTCAGATATTTGAGCCTCTATTCATTACAAATGATAAAGGAAAAACTGTAAATAATGTTGCAAAAAAATATGAAGAACTAGCAGACGGAAAAATTATTCAAATTACGATTAAATCGAATATTTTTTTTCACACGGATGAATGTTTTTCAGGAAGTGAAAACAGACTTACTACTAAGGATGTAAAGTTTTCATTAGATTTTGCCTGCTCAGGGAGCCAATATAATTCTCTAGGCCAAATTTTAAGAGATAAAATCATCGGGGGCACAAAATTTTATCATGCTTCTAAACATGCTTTTTATAATAATGGAGTTGTAGGCATTAAAGTAGTGAATGATTCGGTTATACAAATTCACCTAAAGGAAAAATATTCCGGAATTCAAAAAATATTGGCTCATCCAAGTATTACCATTTTTTCAAGAAAAGCTTATGATTATTACCATGAAAATTTTGTCAATCACCCAATAGGAACAGGTCCATTTCAGTTTTTTTCATCGGATAAAAATAAAACCGTTTTGAAGAGAAATCCAAATTATTGGAAAAAAGATGTTTACGGTAACCAACTCCCATTTCTTCAAGAAATTACTGTACATTATTCAACTAATTTGAACGAAGAATATCAATCATTTGCAAGGAAACAGTCCGACATAATATTTGAATTACCCACAGATAAACTTGATAATGCATTTGGTTCTTTGTCAGATGCCCAAAAAGGTAAAAATTTACTACATAGGATTGTTTTAAAAAAAGGAATTAAGATTAATTATTTGACCTTTGATTGCTCAACTTATCCTTTTAAAGACGTAAGAGTAAGAAAAGCCTTTAATTTAGCAATAGACAGGAAATCAATTTGTTTAGATGTATTGAACGGTGATGGAAATTATTTGCTAAAAGGTTTTATTCCAAAAAGTAGCTTTTACAATCCGAATGATAAATCTGATATTTTACCATATAATCCGAAAGAAGCTCAAAAATTAATGATTGATGCCGGATTTAATAAAAAAAATCCATTTCCGGAATTAACATTTTACATCAATGCCAAACGGAATAGTCGCGCTGATAAATGGGCGAAAGCGGTTGTAAAACAACTTAAATCGATTCTTGATGTTCGTCTTAAAATCAAATATTGTTCTTTAAGTGAAAAATTCAAATTGATTCAGCAGAAAAAAGCGAAAATTTGGAAATCGACTTGGATTCCAGATTACCCCGATGCAGATGCTTATCTAAGTCAGTTTTATGGAAATGTTAAGCAAAAAGCAAATAAAGAAAGTCTTTATAACAGTTTTAATAGTCCGATATTTGACTCTTTGTATAAAAAATCTCAGTTAGTTCATAATTTAGATAGCAGAACGAAAATTCAAAGAAAATGCGACAAGCTTCTTACAGAAGAGTCTGCAATTGTACCTGTTTTCAGTGAAGATTTATTCATAATTGTAAATCTTAGAGTTCGCGACTTCTCAATAAATGGATCAGGAATAATAGATTTTTCGAAAATCTATATTAAAGAGGTTAATTGAAACTTTTCAAAGTATCGTCAACCCAACCTTTACCCCAATTTTCAACTTCTTCAGCCGACCACAATTCTGGATAAAAGATCCGTTTTTGAAATCTTGGAGGAAGATATTTTTGCCAGTTTGTTCCTCCGGTAGCAGCGATATCACTTGTATCTTTTGCTAAATAACGTACTGCTGATTTATAATGTGCCAATGGCCAATTCACATTCACATTGATGTCATTGGTTCTTAAAGCATCTTTCAATTTGGGATCGTTTTGATCCTCAATGTTGAGTTTCAAATATACTTGCCATAGATTTTTTGTGCGGCATTGCTCGCCGAGTGAAATAAAAGATTCTTTGTATTTGTCCTCAAATTGCGTTAAGGTTAATGTTTTCTTACCAGACTCCACCTCTGTCGCTCCATCTTTCCAATAGATTTGTTCAAACATATCAATAATTGAAGAACTTGCATTGAAGTTTATTCTTTGGTCTTTTGCAACAAGGTTTATAAAATCAGTACTGAAAATTTCGATCTGACGGTATTGAGCAGACTGAAATCCACTTGCAGGAAGTAAAGACATTCTGAATTTCAAAAATTGATCTCTTTCCATTCCTTCAATCATGATTTCAAAACTTTTTATTAAAGCCTCGAAATAACGGTTGATTCTCGAAACTCTGGAAAGAAAAAATGTTTTGTCAATGTTCTCTCTTTCACTCAACTGTTCGAATTCCCTCAATGATAATTTGAAATACAATTCTGTGATTTGGTGATACATGATGAAAACAACTTCATCCGGAAATTTCGTTTTTGGTTTTTGAAGACTTAATAATGTTTCCAATTCAATATAATCCCAATATGTAGTAACATCTGCATAAAGTAAACCATCTAAGTAAGAAAGCAAGTCTTGACCTAGAGCACTGTATTTTTCTTGAAGTAATTCTAATTTTTTTTCTAATTCCGGCGTGATTTCCATAAATTATTATTTGTTAATCGAAGGTAAATAAAAAACATGAAAGTGTTTAGATTTGCACTTATTTAGAATAATTCAAAAAATGATAACATACAACCCTAAAAATTGGTTTACCCTTATATTCTCATTTTCTAAGAGTGATACTGTCAGAATGTTATGGCCACAAATTGTGTACATTGGTTTATTATCTACAATTATAACATTTTCGGAAATTCACTTTTTTCCTAAACCTGATTTTTTAAAACATTTGATAGCGGTCTACTCGTTGCTTGGATTTGTAATTTCATTATTGCTTGTTTTTAGAACCAATACAGCATATGACAGGTGTTGGGAAGGTCGTCAACTTTGGGGTGCAATTGTAAATGATTCAAGAAATTTATCTCTTAAAATCAACTCGATGGAATTGACTGAGGAAGATAAAGCACATTTCAAGAATTTGATTATTAATTTTTGCTATGCTACCAAGGAACGACTCCGAGAATCGGATTCCGAAACAAATTTAGTATTTCAAAACCAGGAGGAACAAAAAAGCTACCGTTTCGCAGATCACAAACCAATATTTTTTATGAATCAAATACAGAAAAAAATCGATTTTCTCAAGAACAAAGGATTTATTTCTGATACAATGATTTTATTCCTTTAAAAACGTCAATTCATTGATTGACTCGGGTGGTTGTGAACGAATAAAAAATACACCTATTCCTTTTTCTTACAGTTTGTTCATTAAGAAATTCATTTTCATATATGTAATAACATTGCCTCTAGCTTTCGTAAACCAATTTGGATATTTTTCTTCGCTAATTGCAACTTTTGTTTTTTATGCACTCGTAAGTATGGAGGTATTGGCTGAAGAAATCGAAGATCCATTTGGTGAAGACGATAATGACTTACCAACCGATCAAATTTGTGAGCGAATCAAAGAGAATGTAAACGAAATTTTTCTATACTGATTCTACATATTTTTTGAAGTTGTTTATTATGGCTTGCCAACCGTTTTTTTGAAGCTCAATGGGATTTTCGTTTTCAGCATCAAAAGTTTCCGTAATAAACGTTTTCTCTCCTTGTGCTTCAAAATGGATGGTCACTGTTCTATCACCTAACCCAATGTATTCAAGTTTCTTTCCTGGTATAACATCCGTATAAACAGCTTCGCAATCGAAACCAATACTTCCGTCTTTCGCTTCCATTCGGTAGAAATATTTTCCACCAACTTTTAAATCATTTTCTGCACGAACAGTATGCCAGTCGTCACTTGCATGGTTCCATTTTATAATATGTTCTGGTTCATTCCAAAGTTCCCACACTTTTTCAATGCCTTTATCAATAGTTACCTCAACCGTTATTTTCTGATTATTCATGCAATTAATTTAAAATCTAAAATAGAGATTATTTCCATTCAAGAACTTTGTGCGGTGGCAAAATGTTACTTTTGTTCTATGTCAGATAAAAAAGGTATTGCTATTCTTGGATCAACCGGATCTATTGGAACTCAAGCACTGGAAGTAATTGCGGCTTATCCCGATTATTTTGATTTACAAGTCATCACAGCTGGTAAAAACGCAGATTTACTTATTGAACAAGCGTTGAAATTTCAACCAAATTCTGTTGTAATTGGCGATGAGATACAGTATAAAAAAGTCAAAGAGGCACTTTGGTCAGAAGACATTCATATCTATTGTGGGGAGGAAGCACTTTGCCAAGTCGTAGAATCGAATGAGGTACATACTGTTTTGACAGCATTGGTTGGTTATGCGGGTTTAAAGCCAACGATTCATGCCATCAATGCCGGAAAAACCATTGCCTTAGCGAATAAAGAAACTTTAGTTGTGGCCGGTGAATTGATTACAAAATTAGCCAAAGAAAAAGGAGTCAACATTTATCCGGTGGATTCTGAACACTCAGCCATTTTTCAGTGCATCGTTGGGGAATTTCACAATCCGATTGAGAAAATTTATTTAACGGCTTCCGGTGGTCCTTTTCGTGGGTTTTCAGCTGAGCAATTGAAAAATGTTACCTTGGAACAAGCGCTGAAACATCCAAATTGGTCGATGGGAGCAAAAATCACGATTGATTCGGCGAGTTTGATGAACAAAGGATTGGAAGTAATAGAGGCGAAATGGCTCTTTGGGTTACAGGCAGATCAAATTGATGTGATTGTGCATCCCCAGTCAATCGTTCATTCGTTGGTACAATTTGAAGATGGAAGTATGAAAGCACAAATGGGCTTGCCAGATATGAAGTTGCCGATTCAATTTGCACTGACTTATCCGAATCGCTTCAAAACAGAGTTCCCGAGGTTCAATTTCATGAATTATCCGCAATTGACATTTGAAGCACCGAATCGAAACGTTTTTAAAAACTTGGATTTAGCGTATCGCGCCATGCATGAAAATGGAACGATTGCTTGTACGTTGAATGCAGCCAATGAAATTGCAGTTGAGGCCTTTTTAAAGGAACAAATTAGTTTTGTTGAAATCGCACAGCTCAATGAAAATGTGGTAAACGCATGTCTAAACGTGTTGAATCCAACTTATTCCGATTACGTTAACGCAGATACAGTTGCAAGAAACAAAGCAAAAGAATTAATCCGATAACTTTTGGCAAGGTATTGGTGAAATCAATAATTAAAACACTATGAAATCTTTGACAATTCTCGCCATTTTGATTTTAACCTCTTGCTCTTCACAAAAAGTAGCGATTTCAGTTGAAACTTGGAAACCCTACTGTGGTGGTGCAAAACCTACTCCTGAAATAGCTAAAGGAATAAGGACACCTTTCTCCAATGAAAAAGTTGCAATTTATCAAATGAGTGATGATTTAAAAACATTTTCTTTTGATAAATGGATTGAGCTGGATTCTGAAGGAAAATGGTCAGGAAGTTTAAAGCCGGGTACATACGAAATATATCGTGCCGACAAAATGCTCTCTTTTGAAGAAATCGAAAAAAAATACCGTCTACCTGACAATGAAAACTACAAGTTTATCGGAGAAGAAAAACTTAAAATCTGGAAAGCAACCCCTGACTTTTCTATGGAAGTAAAAGAAAAAACCGAAGCTAAAGTTGAATTGAAAGAAAAATGTTTTGTTGGGTTGAATCCGTGTATGGAATACGTCGGTCCAAAACCAAAATAGGATTAGAAAAATGCTCGAATCTCCATGCTTCCACTGTGAATCATTCTGGAAGTTTCGGATTTACGACCCAAGTACTGAATCGAGATTTGAAGGTTTTTGGAAACTGTACGTTGGTAGCTGAAATTCCACGTGTAGTTCGTTCCTGGTTTTAGTGACTCAAGCAATTCAAAACCTACCGAAGAATTACTGTTTCCTGTAAAATTCATTCTGACCATTTTCACTTCTCCTTGAAAACTACCTTTATCCGTTTGGTTGAACTTCAACGTGCTTCCGACTTCCATTAAGGAACATTTTTCTCCACCTAAACTGACCGAGTTTTGTTTGTTTGAAACGCGTCCGTCCAGTGAAATCCTGAAATTAGTAGAAGGTTGGAAAATCACACTTGGTTGACCTGTTTTATAAGTGTATTGGTAATTTCTTCCGATGGTGTAATCTGCCAATGATTCCTTTTTTCCCAGTTGACTTTTGACTTCAATTGAAAACGTCGGGCGAATGTTCCAACGCATAGAAAATTCCTGCGAGGCATTTCGTTTGGAATCAATTCCTGTCGCTAAAAGAGTCTTGTTGCGAACATCTTGAATACTGTATTCAGCGGTAAAAACACTAGATGTACGATTGAAAAAAAGCGAGTTTTTAACAGTTGAACTCGTACTCACCAAACTTTGGTCGCTGATTCCGGTCGCAAAAGGATTAAAGGCTGCATTCGAATTGAAATCGTTCAACTTTCTGTTTATTCGTAATCTTGCTTGGTCTGAAAAGCGCGACAGGATTTGAAAAACTCCTTTTTTGTTGCTCCACAAACGCTCCGGACGCCAGTAAATGCTTTGGTTAAATTCATTCGAATAGGTTTTGACATAAGTGTTGCTCGGCGTAAAAACGCGAATGTAACTCGCTTGATCGATGTATTGTGCAATTTCAAATTCGTTTAGGTCTTTGATGCCATCACCGTTGTAATCCACCCACGTATAAATTCCTTGTCCGTCATTGACTTTGATGTATTGAAATTCCCTTTTTTGTTCCAATCCGGAACCAACTTCATAAAAAGTATTCCAAGTCAGTGCGTTTTTCCACCATCGGCCTTCGTAATCAATTCGCCCAACCATTGAGTTTTCAGGGGTTTGTGGTAAAAGAACGGAATCTGAAACAGTCAAAGAGCGATAAGCACCAATTAAGTTAAGTCTTTGATTTTTCAACTGTGCCAGTTTTAGTTCTCCTCCGGCTGTAACTGCCTTTGCAACAGGTTTCAAATGCGTACTGTCAGCACGTTGGTCATAGCGTTCTCGGTAAAACAATTTAAAATACGTACTTGAAGAATCACCACTTGACAGATAAAATTGATAATCAAAAAATTGATAACTGTTTGACTTTATTCCATTTGCAGTGTCTCTGAAATCATTGCGCTCGTGGTCGTCCGTGTAGCCTAATTTGAAAAATTTAAAGTCTTTTGAAATGTCCGCGCGATGACGAATGAACGTGTTTTTTGTATAGGATAAAAGAGCATTTGAGTTTTCACTGTTCGATAACAAAGAACTACCGTCCCATTTGACGGACCAACCATTTTGTTTCCAATTTCCATCGGTTGCCAAGCGATTTCCATTGTACTCTTTTCCAATTGAAAAATGTTGCCCTTCCAAATTGACAATTCCATTTCGTTTGTTTTTCAGAGAAGTTCCAATGTTTACAGCAGTCTGAGTGCCTGTAAATCCTTTGTTTCGTGTGTTCCAATCACGATCAAATTCTACTTTTCGATATTGTTCAATCGGACTGAAATTCCGGCTGAGTAATTCAACTTCGGCTTTGCTTTCCAGTTTCCAACCAAATGTGGAATCCTTGCCAAAAGGAAGTGAATGCAGGATTTTTGTCCGATTGGCATAACCTTGATCGTCCTCACTATTGATTTTTGAAAAAGAGTTTATGTCGTTTGTAGACATTGCCATTTCGGATTCAAGGATGAGTTTTGGGGTTAATTTAATTTGAGCCCCTGAACTGAAAAGTTGTTTTTTCTTTGGCGTGATAATCGAACGACTTGGGGCGTAATCTCCTTGCGGAATGCCATTTACGGGAGCAACCCATTTGTACACTTTCCCCAATGCGTTGTAATTGCTCAAAATGTAATCTCCTTTGTTGGTTCCCATGAATTGAAAAGTAGCCCGATATTTTGCTGAATCCGGTTTCACGTTGTACACCAGAACAGAGTCGTAGCCAAGTGAGTCAATCATTTTGTACAAAATTTGATTGTCAATGAACCCCACCGAATCAATGCTGTTAATTCTTGCCTGACTCAAATCGTCTCCAATTTGGGAAAGGTAATATTTTTGACTTCCCGATAAATCTTGTTGCAACGATTGATTTTTCGCATCTTGTTCAGAGTAGGCATTAATCCAAAAGTTGACTTTTTTACCAGTGAAGGAAGTGGCATTTTGAACAAGTGACCGCGCATAATTTTGATCTGAATATTGAAATTCAGCAACGATCCGGGAATCTTTTGTGATGAGGTTTCGTGACGTAAATGTCAGTTCAGAAGAATTGTAATCAATCACATAGTCAAACTCTTGTCCGCGCTGTAAAAGTTTCCCATCGATGTAGATTCGTTCCGTACCGGCCAAAATCACTATAAACGGTTCATTTTCTGCTCCGCGCAAACGGTAGGGCCCTTGATTTGATTCGACTCCCTGAATGATTTGTCGATTAAATTTTCCTTTGGAAAGTGCTGCACTGACTTGCGTTTGCCATTTATTTTGTTTTGGTGTTTGCCACGAATATTCGGAAGTCAATCCTTGTCCTCTTTTCTTGTAGGTTAAAAAATAACCCGTCGGTTTGCTTATCCAAAAATCTCCTGCTACGACTTTCAAATTGTCATTATACACCTGAATAAAAACTTGATCGAATTCCTGCAATTTACTGGTATTTCCATCCGGTTGAATCGGTAAATTAGCATCAGAAACAGAAGCTAACACTTTTAAATTGGGCGCAAGATTTCCGGAAAGTTCCAGATTTAAAGTTGAATTGATACCTAAATCTTGGTTATTTCCAAAGGAAACACCTCTTGAAATACTGCCGTTTTTGTTTAATTCAGAACCACCAAAAACGTCGTTGACACTGAGTTTATTTTCGATTTTAAATAGGTCATGATTTCCTTTATTTTGATTGTAAATCAATGTTGTATCTCGTTTTTTATAGGTTTTTGAAAGATCAAATGGAAAAACCTGATACTTAAAATACAAAGTGTCGTAAACAGGCGATCTCAACTGAAAGAAGCCTGTGGCAAAATCGAACGTAAATTGCTCTTTTTTCACTAGCGCATTTCCGTGAAATACCAACAGAGAATTTGGATAGATGCTCAACGTGTCAAGGCGAAACGGCTCTTTCCCAACATAGTATTTAGACTCACGCCAACTGCTTTCCTGTGCGTTTGACAGCAAGGGCAAAAAACAGATAAGCGACGCTATAATACTTTTTAGAAATGGCATTCTCTACGAAGATAAGTCGTTGTGATAAATAAACGAATTATTTGGAAAGAGATTGCTTGATGTTTTTACTTCGACTTAAATTCCAAACAAGTTGAATTATTTTTCCCCTTGAGGGGAAATAAAAGGGGTGATGAAATAAAAGTAATTCATTGAATTTCTTCCAAACTAGAAAAATTTTGTGGTCGCAAATTGCAACAGCGAAAGAAGAACCGGTCACAATTTGTGACTGGTTTAAGATTTTAGAATACAATGGTAATAATCCTTTTTTCTATTGTTCCAACCGACCTTTTTCAATAACTTAAAGTAAAAACAAAAGAAATGGGTTAAAACAAACTAGCTTCGAAGGATTTGTAATCCTTCACTTAACCAATGGAATTTCCTAAAAAAAGACATGTTTCACAATTTTATAATTTTCCAATGCAAAAAGGTATAAAACATACGATTAAAACCAACAGCGCATATTATCTCACGCTCACCGTTGTGGACTGGG
>CANGLG010000074.1 GCA_947454395.1 Flavobacteriales bacterium | reverse complement strand
ACGCATTTACATTTCGATTCCCGAAAGTGATGGAACTTCAGTTAGTGTTTTAGAAGCAATGTCCGCTGGATGCATTCCTGTGGTTGCAGACTTACCGGTTTCTCATGAATGGATCGTTACAGGACAAAATGGAATAATTGAAAAAAAGAATCAGAATCCACTCGAAGAAGCGATAAATTTGGATGCTGAAAAATGTTCTAATACAAATTCAACGTTGATTAAGGATAAAGCAACTAGAGCAGCAAGTGTTCGGGCTTTTATGCAATTATATATTGGCGTTTGATATTTTAGAATTGAAAGATAGGAATGATAAACAAACTAAAAAATAAATTTACTTCACTAGGCCCAATTGACATTGCAATTGTAGTTAATGCAATTGGAATGAATTTCATGAAGTTTGTACCGTTTGGACTAATAATTTTAGTTTTTGCATCACTTTACGAATTCTTCATAACCAAAACGGCATCGCTTCATTTAAAAAATAGATATTTCAAGAAATCGTTTATCATCTTAACTATTCCATTTTCACTTTCAATTCTAGGGCTTATTTTTACTTCTAATTTCGGCAAAGCATTCGAAGACATTGGAAGATTATTGCCGTTTATTGTATTTCCAATCTTGTTATTAAGTGTTTTCGGAGATAGAAAGGAAAAGCTTAAAAAATTGGTGCTTCTTGGTTTTGTTATTGGGTTATTGATTCGATTTGCAATTGACTTTTATGAGTCTTCGCAAGGTTATTTGTACGATTACAATATTCAGATTTTTTTCTATTCTTACTTGGATGCCGACACAAATATTTTGGCAATTATCACCATGTTTGGAGTCTTGTATTTATTGGATTATCTCACCACGAAAACAGTTTTTTCAGTTAAACAAAATATAACTTTCCATGGTCTTATTTTATTTCTGAGTCTCTGTGTTCTTTTACTCCAAAGTAGAATTGTGATTCTGTTTTTCTTTGCTGCACTTGGTGTTCTTTTTCTTTATAATTGGAATAAAAAGCAAAAATGGAGTATTTTACTCACAGCTGTTTTTTCAGGATTATTAATGTTAGTTCCGGCATTTCAGGGGCGTTTTCAAGTAGTAGCAGCAGAAAGTGAAAACATAGCCAAAGTATCGAATGAATCAATAAACGACTCCATTCCAATTGAAAGTTTACCTTGTATGTCATCGACGCAATTACGTTTGAATTCTCTTAAAACTAGCTGGGAAATCATTAAACAGAATCCAGTTTTCGGCGTTGGAACTGGTGATTGGCGCGATGAAATGGTGAAAGAGTATGTTGCATCAGATATGCCTTGCAATGCGCATGAGCAAACGGCTCCACACAATCAATACATGCGAACATTGGTTAAATATGGCTTCGTCGGTTTAGTGATTTATGTTTTTTATATTTTTCAATTATTTAAAGTGTATCGCAAGCAATTACGATATGGACAACTGCCTTTTTTGATTACGCTTATTTTTTGTGGTCTTGGTTATGATTTATTGGATGTTGGTTCTTCTGCCCCTATTTTTGCATTTTTCTCAACTTGGTTATTTTTTGAAGACGACAAATGAGACTTCTAATACTTACTCAATATTATCCGCCGGAAATTGGTGCACCTCAAAATAGATTGCACGAATTAGCCGTGAGATTGAAAGCGAATGGAGTTCACATTGAAGTTTTAACTGCTTTGCCCAATTATCCAAAAATGGAAATCATGAAAGGATATGAAAAAAGGCAAAATCGTGAGGAAATGATAGATGGGATTTCTGTTCACCGTGCTTGGATTCATGTGTCAAAATCAAAAAGTATTATTTCTCGGCTTTTAAACTATTTCAGTTTTGTTTGGTCTTCTTATTGGAGAGGACGAAAAATGAAAGCATTTGATTACTTAATGGTTGAAAGCCCACCGCTTTTTTTAGGTTATTCTGCCATGAAATTATCAAAAAAACTAAACGCCAAATTGATTTTCAATGTCTCCGATTTATGGCCTGAAAGCGCTGAAAAATTAGGCATTGTTACGAATAAACGGCTTTTAAAATTGGCCTATAATCTTGAGGGAAAATGCTATTCTAAAGCACATTTAATAACAGGACAAACACAAGGAATTGTTGATGATATTTCGAAACGTTTTCAGAATAAAAATGTCTATTGGTTGCCAAATGGTGTGGATACAACTTTTTACAACTCGGATAAAATTGAAAAAAGTACTTTTCGAAAAGACCATGATTTTCAAGAATCGGATTTACTCCTCTTTTATGGAGGAATTTTAGGTCACGCTCAAGGATTGGAAGTGATTTTAAAAGCAGCAAGTTTATTATCTGAAAAAAAGAAGATTCAATTTATTATTCAAGGTACAGGCCCAGAAAAAGAAAAGTTGGTTGAAATGAAAGCTAAATTGAACTTAAAAAATGTTCACTTTTTAAATCCAGTTCCGAAAAGTGAAATGCCTCAAGTACTAAAAGCAATTGACGTTGCAGTCGTTCCCTTGAAAAAATTGGATCTATTCCAAGGTGCAATACCATCCAAAGTTTTTGAAGCATTGGCAATGAAAAAACCGCTTTTACTTGGTGTGGATGGCGAAGCGCGAAAACACTTTATTGAGAAAGCAAACGCTGGAATGTATTTTGAACCAGAAAACGAGATCGAATTAGCAAATTGTGCACTTTACCTTTCTGAAAATTCAGAAGAATTAAAAAAAATGAGCGAAAATGCTCGCTATTACGTTTCAGAACATTTTGATAGAACGAAAATCACATTGCAATTTCTTTCAAAAATAAATTCGATTAATAAATAACATTGACATAAAATCTAACCATGCAAGTTTGCGTTTACTGTGCTTCGAGTGGACAAATTCACAAAGACTATTTCAAAGCGACCGATCATTTAGCAAAGGAATTTGTGAAATCAAATATTTCAGTTGTTTTCGGAGGTGGATCTTCAGGCCTGATGGGACAATTAGCTGACTCAGTTATTGAATCCGGTGGAAAAATCAAAGGAATTATGCCTCAATTCATGAATGAAGTGGAATGGGGTCATCGTGGCGTTTCTGATTTTGTTTATACGCAAACAATGCACGAACGAAAAGCAAAATTTCTAGAGGGCACGGATGCTTTGGTGGCTTTACCCGGTGGAACAGGAACTTTTGAAGAATTGTTTGAAGCTATCACATTGAAAAAATTGGGACAGTTTACAAAACCTATAATCATTCTGAATACCCGCAATTATTACGAGCCCTTTCGACAATTAATGGACCGTACCATCAGTGAAAAGTTTATGTCAGAAGAACATCAGGCGCTATGGACTATTGTTGATGAACCCGAAGAAGTCATTTCTGCCATTATAAATACACCGGATTGGAAGAAAGGTTTGGATGATGCAGGAAAAATGAGATAAATAATTTCTTTTTACAAATTCACAATCAGTTGTTTCTATTGGATTTGATTAACACTTTAAAACAATAGAACATTTTCTATCTTTGTTTTATGATTCCATTTTCACCTCCACGTATAGATCAACGAGTTTTAGACGAAGTAAACGCCGCATTATTAAGTGGTTGGATTACTACAGGTCCAAGAACCAAATTATTCGAAAAGAAAATCACAGAATATTGTGGTTGTAAATCCACGGTCGCAGTCAACTCATGGACCGCAGGAATGGAAGTCTTTCTTCGTTGGTGGGGAATTGGTGCAGGCGATGAAGTTATAATTCCAGTTTATACCTATTGTGCAAGTGCGAATGTCGTTTTACATACAGGAGCGAAAGCAATCATGGTCGATATTGGGTCAGACGACTTTAATATCTCTATAGCAAAAATAAGAGCTGCCATAACGCCAAGAACAAAAGTTATAATGCCAGTGGATATTTCTGGATTCCCATGTGATTACGATGCTATTTATGAACTCGTTGAGGAATTTAAAGGAGAATTTATTCCAAGCAATGAAAAGCAAGAGAAACTTGGAAGAATATTAATTGCGGCGGATGCAGCACACAGTTTTGGAGCAGATTACAAAGGAAAAAAATCCGGTGCTATTGCTGATGCGACTTGCTTTTCATTTCACGCCGTAAAAAATTTAACCACTGCTGAAGGCGGTGCCGTTTGTTTCAATTTACCGGATGATTTTGATCACGAGGAAATTTACAAAGAATTTTGCATTAAAATATTGCATGGTCAATCGAAGGATGCTTTGGCAAAAACAGTAAAAGGCGCCTGGCGATATGACGTTCTTGAACCTGGTTATAAATGCAATATGACAGATATTCAAGCGGCAATTGGACTAGTAGAATTGGAACGTTATGACGAAAATCTATCCCGAAGAAAAACAATTTTTCAAACATATGACGCAGCCTTCAAAAATGAATCTTGGGCGATCACACCAAAATACATAGACACAGAAAAAGAAACATGTTATCACCTTTATTTATTAAGAATTGCAAATGTTTCTGAGTTGCAAAGAGATGCAATTATTCAAGAAATTTTCGAAGAAGATGTTGCTGTAAACGTCCATTTTCAGCCCTTACCATTATTGACTGCCTACAAATCATTGGGTTATTCCATTGATGATTATCCAGAAGCGTATTTAAAATATGCCTCAGAGATTTCTTTGCCTGTCTACTTTAATTTGACCGATGAACAAGTACAAACGGTAATCGCGGCTGTGAAAAAATCAGTCAAAAAAGTTTTGGGGTAGTCTAGAAACTAACTTTTATTTTCGATATAAAAGAGAAAAGCAGGAATTTATCATCCTGCTTTTCTCTTTTGAGGGAGGAAGACGGGTCTCGAACCCGCGACCTCCGGAACCACAATCCGGCGCTCTAACCAACTGAGCTACAACCTCCGTGTTAATCGGGTGCAAATATAATAAATTCTTAAATAAATTGTACGAAAGAATGAATCAATTCAAATTTTGTGCATTCAAAAATTCAATTCTCATTGTTTCAATGAGTTAATTACATTTTGCATTTGCCCTTGAATCTGTTGGATTTTAACATTTAATTCATTCAAATGCTGTTGTTCTAATTTTAAATTACTTTCAGCGTTTATTACAACATCCCAATTCGATGAGCAAGAGTAAATAAATTCAACTCCTTTGGTACTTTTATTAAATTCGTCTTGTAATGACTGTACCTTCTTGTTAATCAATAAAAGTTCCTTACTGACATCGTTTAATTTTGCCATTTCATCTGTCAATTCCTTGCATTTATCAGGTTGTGTCGCTAGAAACATTTTTGTGATTCCTGCCACTTGATTGGAATAACTTTTTATTTGACTTGGTAGTTTCTTTTGAAAAGCATTTAAAATGTCTACAGCCGTTTTAAAGCTCTTTGAGTATTCTGCTACAACGCATTTCTGAATTTTCGGAACCACATTCTCCGTAACATGTTTGTTTAAATTTTCCGCTTTCGAAACAGTGGTTTTCCCAATGGATTCTATGGATTTTAAATCTGTTTTAAATTGTTTTTTGGTCACTTTAAACTTTTTCCATTCGGGCGTTCCGGATTGAATCTTGTCTTTTCCTTTCGTGTAAATCACGAAGTCATTGTAAGCATCACTCACTTTTTTCTTGTACCCCGATAGTTCATTTAAAGACGTATTGACCTCTGAAAAAAGCCGAGCTGCTTCTTTAAATTCTTCCTTTTGTAAATTACATTGAAGCGACTTGTATTCCGATTGATATGTATTTATTTGCTGAGTTAACTTATCAACATTTGTTCGGACATTTTCATTGGAAGCATTCAACTTATTTTGAATGTCGGATGTTTTATAGTAGAAGCTGCAGGAATTTATAGCAAGCATTAAAATTGGTGTAAAGAGTTTAAAGTGTGTCATTGAATTTGATTGTCATAATTAAGAAAAATCGAAATAAACATATGAATTAGTCAATTTTGCATCTTATGAAATTGATATGTTTAGAATGAATAATTAAGATGAAAAAAATCTTCCCTTCAATTCATTTATCGAATAATCAATAACATTTGATCCGAAATTATTATTTAAAATATTTTATTTCCAAATAAATCCAGGCAATCTAAAAAAGCGCAAAACCACATTTATCATTGTAAGAATAGACTGAGCTGTTTTCTTTTTGATTTTTGAAAAAGAAGTGACTTGAGGTGTTTCACGTTCAAATGATGGTATTCCAGTTTTCTCAGTATAAGGTTTTTCTTTTCTTCTTTTTTCAACTACTACTATGCTATCATAATAATGAACAGAAAATGCTGATTTTGTAAATTCGTTAATTTTCAAAGACCTTTGTACCGAATGAAAAGCATTAAGATAATCAATGAAATTCTTACTGTATTCAATAAATGTTCCACGTCGCTTATGTCCACCTCCATATTTAAGCCAATAGGATGTATGCACATCTTCACAAAAATAAATACCATCTTCTTTGATATGATCAAACATCTCTTCGTAGGTAACAATTTGTTGAACCATGGTGTGACCTCCGTCATCAATTAGAATGTCAATTTTTGGAATCTGCTTCTTAACCTCCTTTAAAAATTTACGATCAGACTGAGAACCAATAAAGATTTTAACATTTTCCTCTTCCAAATTCTTACAATCTTCATAAATATCTATCCCATAAATTTTAGCTTTATCTCCGAAATAATCTTTCCACATTTGAAGACTGCCACCCTGTGAGACTCCTATTTCAAGAATTACTACCTCTTTATTTCTATACTTGCTGAAATGACGATCATATACTTCAAAGTAATGCATCCATTTGAAAATCCACCTCTTTTCATTTGATCTAAAATATTTTTCTAAATCATTCATCGTAATATTTTTTAACGTTTAAAAACCTTTAACAAGTCGTTCTCTTTCTTATTCAATATTCTTTTGAAAAGATGATTTTAAAAGGTTATTTGACTAAAATAGGTAATTTATAAATAAATCGTTGTAAGGTTGGGAAATTTGTTTGCATTTCTATTTAAGAAATCGATTCTAAAACCTAACTCCTCTAAAAACTTAAAGCCATCACACCAATAAATTATTTATCAACAATGCCATTTTTTAGCGCTTAAAATCCCTATCTTTAAAATCCTATTTTTCAACATTATGTTCCTGATTTTTGACACTGAAACAACTGGTTTACCGCGCAATTACAATGCCCCTATTTCTGATACGGATAACTGGCCACGAGTTGTTCAAGTAGCTTGGCAGTTACACGATGAACTAGGTAATGTGATCGAACATAAGGATTTCCTAATTCGCCCGAACGGATTCAATATTCCATATGAATCGGAAAATATTCATGGGATTTCTACAGAATTGGCTTCACTTGGTGGTGAGGATCTTGAAGACGTATTATTTCTATTTAAAAAATCGCTACAAAAAGCAAAATTCATTGTCGGACATAATGTAGGATTTGATAACAATGTTTTAGGGTGTGAATTTTTCAGATTGGGTGAAGAATCTCCGCTAACACTTCCTGTTTTAGATACATGTACAGAAGAGACAGCAGAAGTTTTAAAACTTCCAGGAGGACGTGGCGGAAAATTTAAGCTACCAACATTAACCGAACTACATCAATTTTTATTCAACGTTCCATTTAACGAAGCTCATAATGCCACAGCAGACGTTGAGGCAACTACACGTTGTTTTCTAGAACTCATCCGAAGAGAGCATTATTCACTAGAACAACTGTTGCAATCTTCAGATTACTTTGTAGCATATAAACATGCCAACCCAGAACCAATAAAAACCATTGGGCTTGAACATGTCAACCTGAAAGCTGAAAGTGCCAAACTACGAGAAGCAGCAAAACCAAAACAACCAAAAGCAGCTGCTCCAATTAATCAAGACGCAACAATTCTTGAGGATGTTCCATTTGCGCATTTACATAATCACTCGCAATATTCGATTCTTCAATCAACGGCTGAGGTTCAAAAATTAGTTCAAAAAGCCATTGAGCTTAATATGCCCGCTGTTGCATTAACAGATACAGGAAATATGATGGCGGCATTCCATTTTGAAAAAGCAGCAAGTGCATACAACGACAAACTTAAAGAGGAAAGAAAAATAGCAGAAGAGGCCGGCGAACCATTTACGAAAAAAGAAATTCTTCCGATAATTGGTTGTGAATTCAATGTATGCAGAAACTTAAACGATAAAACACAGAAAGATAACGGTTATCAGGTTGTTTTCCTTGCAAAAAATAAAGATGGTTACCAAAACTTGATAAAACTTGCATCTATCGCGTACACCAAAGGAATGTACTATGTTCCAAGAATAGACAAAGAGGTCATCAGTCAATACAAAGAAAACCTCATTGTTCTTTCCGGGAATTTGTATGGTGAAATCCCAAACTTGATTTTGAATGTTGGTTTAAACCAAGCGGATGAAGCTTTACTTTGGTGGAAGCAACAGTTTGGAGAGGACTTTTACTTGGAGTTAAGTCGCCACGGGTTGGAAGTTGAAGAACGTGTGAATGCAACTTTGGTTGACCTTGCTGAAAAACATCAGGTGAAACTAGTTGCAACAAATAACACGTATTACATCGACCAGAAAGATGCGCAGGCACACGATGTTTTACTTTGCGTAAAAGACAATGAGTTAGTTGAAACACCAAAAGGACGTGGAAGAGGATTCCGTTACGGACTTGAAAATGACCAGTACTATTTCAAATCCACGGAGGAAATGGCAGCCCTTTTTTCTGATATTCCGGAGGCTATTTTCAATGTTGATGAAATCATTTCCAAATGTGAACCTTATCGCCTTGCTAGAGAAGTATTGCTACCTGCCTTTGATATTCCGGAAGAATTTAAAGCGCTAGAAGATTTAGTGGATGGTGGAAAAAGAGGTGAGAACAATTATTTGAAATACCTAACATACAAAGGTGCTGAAAAACGTTATCCTGAACTTACTGATGAAATCAGAGAACGCATTGATTTTGAGCTCGCAACCATTGAAAGAACAGGATATCCCGGTTATTTCTTGATTGTTCAGGACTTTTGTCAAGCAGCACGAGACATGGGCGTTTCTGTTGGACCCGGGCGTGGTTCAGCTGCAGGTTCGGCCGTTGCTTATTGCATTGGCATTACCAATGTGGATCCCATCAAGTACGATCTCCTCTTTGAGCGTTTCCTGAATCCTGACCGTATTTCAATGCCAGATATTGACATTGATTTTGACGATGAAGGTCGAGGAAGAGTCATTGAATATGTTATCAATAAATACGGTGCAAACCAAGTAGCACAAATCATTACATATGGTACAATGGCGGCTAAATCAGCCATTCGTGACACAGCACGTGTAATGAACCTGCCTTTACCAGAAGCAGATCGTTTGGCGAAAATGATTCCTGATTTGTCTTTGAAAAAACTCTTTTCATTCAACGAGACTGAACTTGTAGACAAATTAAAAAATCAAGAGGCGATTGCCAGTGCAAAAGAATTGAGAAGAATTGCTTCCGGAAATGACCTACAAGCACAAGTTTTACAAAAGGCAACTGAAATAGAAGGTTCCGTTCGGAATACAGGAATACATGCTTGTGGGGTAATTATCACTCCAGATGACCTGACGAATTTCGTTCCTGTAGCCACTGCAAAAGATTCGGATTTGGTTTGTACGCAATATGATAACTCTGTTGCCGAATCAGCCGGATTATTGAAAATGGATTTCCTTGGATTGAAAACATTGACGCTAATCAAAGATGCAGTAAAATATGTAAAACAAACCCATGGAATTGACTTAGATCCGGATGCTTTTCCAATTGATGATCCTAAAACTTACGAATTATTTCAAAAAGGAGAAACCGTTGGTATTTTCCAATACGAATCACCGGGAATGCAAAAACACTTGAAAGAGTTAAAACCGACAGTTTTTGCAGATTTAATTGCAATGAATGCCTTGTATCGTCCGGGACCGATGGAATATATTCCTTCATATTGTAAACGGAAACACGGAGAAGAAGCCATTGTTTATGACCTAGATGACTGTGAAGAATACCTGAAAGAAACTTACGGAATTACAGTTTATCAAGAGCAGGTAATGCTTTTGTCGCAGAAACTGGCTGATTTCACCAAAGGTGAAGCGGATACCTTGCGTAAAGCGATGGGAAAAAAAGACCGCAAAGTGTTGGACAAAATGAAGCCAACATTCATTGAAAGAGCCATTGGAAAAGGACATAAAGCAGAGACTTTAGAAAAAATATGGAAAGACTGGGAGGCTTTTGCTTCTTACGCTTTCAATAAATCGCATTCAACTTGTTATGCTTGGGTTGCTTATCAAACGGCGTATTTAAAAGCCAATTATCCGGCAGAATACATGGCTTCTGTATTAAGTAATAACATGAGTGACATCAAATCTGTTTCGTTTTTTATGGAAGAATGTCGCCGCATGGGAATTGCCGTTTTAGGTCCGGACGTAAATGAATCTGACTTTATGTTTTCCATCAACAAAGAAGGGGCAATTCGATTTGGGCTTGGTGCTGTAAAAGGTTTAGGGAGTGGACCGGTTGATGCAATTGTTGAAGAAAGAGCAAATGGTCCTTTTACCTCCATTTTCGACATGACAACTCGCTTAAATTCAAACGCTTGCAACAAAAGAGTCATTGAAAGCCTTGTTTATTCTGGTGGATTGGATTCATTTACGCAAGCGCACAGAGCTCAGTATTTTGCGACAGATACATCCGGTAGAACTTTTATTGAAACCGCAATTAAATACGGACTGAGTTCAAAAAATGCCTCCAACTCACTGCAGCAAGATATGTTTGAACATAGTTCGGAAGCCAAAATGCCTGAACCGATATTTCCAAAGTGCGATGAATGGCCAAGTATTTACAAGCTAAACAAAGAAAAAGAAGTTGTAGGGATTTTTATTTCAGGACACCCATTAGATGATTTTAGGGTTGAAATTGAATCATTCTGCAATGGAAATGTGGGAATGTTAAACGAGTTAGAACCTTACAAAGGAAGAGACCTACTTATTGCTGCAATT
>CANGLG010000073.1 GCA_947454395.1 Flavobacteriales bacterium | reverse complement strand
GGGAAAGTAGTCCCACCGTTGGTTGAAAGGTAAATTTTAAAGCCACCATTACTTCCATTATTTATCAGTTTAATACTCAGCGTTGCAGAGGATAAATTACTTAAACTAAATGCTGGAGTAATTAAATTACCTATGGAGCTATTTGCAGCAAAATATGTGTCAAAATAACTGCAGTTATTTATGTTTGGATAGCTCGAACACTTACTGTATGGAATGGCTGCTGCGGGCTGGTAACAGTTAGTCCCAGAGCATGTTACAGACCATCCAGTCCCAGGAAAAGTTGTAAAATCATTTGTAGTTAAAACGGTTACCTGCCCTGAGGAAACAAAGAAATTAAAAATTAAAACAAAGCCCAAAAAGGACATTGAAATCAACTTTTTCATAGCCAAAACAACTTAACAATTAATATAACTAAGCGCTAGTTTGACTTTTGTGAAGAAAACCGATATAAGTGAATTCTTCAGAAAAATATAAGAGCACTTTTTTAAATCGCGAATTTAAGGTCTTTTTTTTGAATATTATTTATAGATAAACTTTTTTTTAACTAAAATGTTTGGTTTTCAACAATCTATAGATTTTTCTAAAAAATAATAGTTACAAACATTATCATTGAAATAAGTGTATTATATGTAAAAGCTGTATTGCGAGTTTTTCATTATTTTTGATTATGGCTTTAATAAAAGAATGTAGGGGAATTAATCCAAAATTTGGCGAAGATTGCTGGTTCGCTGAAAATGCAACAATTATTGGAGATGTAGTAATGGGAAACCAATGCTCTGTGTGGTTTAACGCAGTAGTAAGGGGAGATGTTAATTCCATACGTTTGGGCAACAAAGTCAATATCCAAGATGGCGCGATAATTCATTGCACTTACGAAAAAACGAAAGTGGATATCGGTAATAATGTTTCAATTGGACACAATGCACTCGTTCATGGGTGTACCGTTGAAGACAATGTTCTGATCGGTATGGGAGCAATTGTAATGGATAATTGTCACATTGAGTCTAATTGTATTATAGCTGCTGGAGCGGTTTTACTTGAAGGAACTCGAGTTGAGTCATGGAGTATCTATGCGGGAGTTCCAGCGAAAAAAGTAAAAACACTGTCGCCAGAACTCTTTGAAGGTGAAGTGCAACGCATCGCAAATAATTATGTGATGTATTCCAGTTGGTTTAAATGAAAGATGACTCACTTTATTTTTTTTGTGAAAAACGAACATATGACTAAATCAATTGTCTTAAAAATTGAGTAGATTTGTATACTTTATAAAATTAGAAAATGAAAAAAATTACAACAGTTCTGGCAATCATCGTTATACTTATGTCAATGGTTTCGTGTAAATCAGGAAAATCTAGTTGTGATGCTTATGGTAAAGTTGAAGCAACTCAAAATTCTGATCAGGCATCAAAATAATACTTTAATTTTTCAAAAGGGAAAGATTATATCGTGATTTTGTATTTATAATTAAAGATTAAAACATGAAAGCAAAATTGATATTATTTCTTGGGATAGTAATTCTAGCGCTATCTTTTTCTTCTTGTAAAAAAAGCAAAACCATTAGCTGTGATTGGGTAGGCCAAGCTGAATATCAGCAAACAGACGATTCGGCATCTAAATAAAAGTTCCTTTTACTCAATTCAATAAGAGGCTTTTTATTGAACTCATGAGGTTTTGTATATCTTAGCGTAAAATTAAGTTACATGAAATACGACCGAATTAATTCATCTCTGTATTCAATAAACAGAATTAAATTTACTGAACGAATGGAGCCGCAAACATTAGCGGTATTCAATTCCAATGACATATATCCCGTTAGTGCAGACAGCACAATGCCTTTTCAGCAACATCGTGATATTTTGTATTTATCCGGTGTCGATCAAGAAGAGTCTATTTTGGTCCTCTTTCCAAATGCAAGCAATCCAGCTCACAAAGAAGTTCTGTTTCTAAAAGAAACAAGCGATCTTATAGCAATTTGGGAAGGTGAAAAGTTGACGAAACAAGCAGCATTAGAAACTTCTGGTATAAAAACAGTTTATTGGTTACAGCAATTTCCAACCATCTTCAAGCAAATGATGGCTGAGGCTAAAGGAATTTATTTGAATACAAACGAACATTTACGTGCCTCGACAGAAGTTGAAACAAGAGAAGATCGTTTTATTAAAAAAGTAAAATCAGATTTTCCTGCCCATCAAGTATTTAAGTCGGCACCAATCATGCATAAATTGCGTTCCATCAAAGAGACGATCGAAATTGAATTAATGCAAAAAGCCTGTAAAATTACAGAAGCTGGAGTTAGAAGATTGCTTGGCTTTATTAAACCTGGTGTTTGGGAATATGAAATTGAAGCAGAATTAGCACATGAATTTTTAAGAAATCGCTCCAAAGGATTTGCATATACACCAATTGTAGCTTCAGGGAAAAATGCTTGTGTTTTACATTATATTGAAAACAACCAACAATGTAATGATGGGGATGTTATCCTCCTAGATGTTGGGGCTGAATATGCAAATTATTCCTCTGATTTGACGCGTTGTTTGCCTGTCAATGGTCGTTTTTCAAATAGACAAAAAGCAGTTTACAATGCCGTTTTACATGTCAAAAAAGAGGCAGAGAAATTATTAGTTCCAGGAACTATCATGGCAGAATACCACAAGCAAGTGGGGCATTTAATGGAAGAGCAATTAGTTATTCTAGGACTAATTTCTAATCAAGACATAGCAAATCAAAATCCCGATTGGCCGGCATATAAAAAGTATTTTATGCATGGTACTTCCCATTTCTTAGGATTGGATACACACGATGTAGGACTTTGGAATGAGCCTATTCAGGCTGGAATGGTTTTTACTTGTGAACCCGGTATTTATATTCCGGAAGAAGGTCTTGGTATTCGATTAGAAGATGATTTAGTAGTTCAGGAATCAGGTCAGCCATTCAATTTGATGAAAGATATTCCTTTGGAAGCCGAGGAGATTGAGGATTTGATGAATTCGTAATAAATGTTGCATTACCGTTCTGAAGGTACCGGAGAAACTGTTGTTTTTCTTCATGGCTTTATGGAATCTATATCAATGTGGGATTATTTACCACTTGAAGATCTTCCTTGTAAAAAAATTTTCATTGATCTTCCAGGACATGGACAGTCCAAATTAATAAGTGAGTTGGGTCCCCCTTCGATGCAATATTTTTCTGATGAAGTTCTTGCTGTCTTGAAACATATTGGGGTAAATGAATTTTCAGTAGTTGGTCATTCCATGGGAGGTTATGTCGCACTGCTTTTAAAAGAACAAGTTGTTAATTGCAAAAGAGTAATTTTATTAAATTCAAATTTTTGGTCTGATAATGAACAAAAGAAAAAAGACCGTGTCCGAATTGCTGATATCGCTTTCAAGGCAAAAAAAATATTGATTCAAGAATCTATTCCTAATTTATTTGGAAACCCTGCAGATTTTAAAGTTGAAATCGAAAAACTCAAGTCGGAAGCAATGCAAATGAGTTCAGAGGCAATTGCTTTTGCGTCATTGGCAATGAGAGAAAGAAACGATTTTTCAGAGGAAATACAAATGAATTCAAATGATTATTTTATTGTGCACGGAACAAATGATCGCTTGGTACAAACGGAAGATTTTAAGTTAAGAATAAGTAATATACAACAACTTTTTCTTATTGAAGATACTGGTCACATGGCGCATATAGAGTCACCAGCAACTGTTTTAGAATTATTGCAAAATTTCTTTCAACCATAAAACGTCGTAAGGTTCTAATTCAAGGAGAGAAGCATACCCGTTTTCTAATTAGTTATCCTTATTTAGATTAAATAAACGTTAAAATTTCTAAACATTATTGCATTTAAAATGTTCAGCACATAGTTTTGTTTCGAAGTTATGAATATCAAAGAAAAACCATTAAGGCGCTTATTTTTATTGCTTAAACCAGATAGAAAGGAGATTAGAAACGTTTATTTCTTCGCTGTGCTAAGTGGTTTAATGTCTTTATCTCTTCCATTGGGAATACAAGCAATAATTTCTTTTGTTCAAACAGGTCAGGTTAGTGCTTCATGGTTTTTCCTTGTTTTTTTGGTCATTACGGCAATCGCATTTTCAGGAATTCTGAACATTTTTCAAATGCGTATCACTGAAAATTTACAACAGAGAATTTTTGTTAAGTCAGCATTTGATTTTGCTGATAGAATGCCGAAGATAAAATTGGAAGAATTATTAAAAAAATATGCTCCCGAATTAACAAATCGATTTTTTGATACCCTCACAATTCAAAAAGGAATTTCTAAGTTGCTTATTGATTTCACGTCAACCACGTTGCAAATATTGTTTGGGTTAATTCTTCTCTCGTTTTATCACACCTTTTTTATTTTTTTCGGATTCATTTTACTTTTGCTATTGGTTCTTTTGATACGATACTCAGCATATAGTGGATTGAGAACCAGTATGGATGAATCCAAATTCAAATATAAAATTGCTCATTGGTTAGAAGAAATTGCTCACTCGCGATTGAGTATAAAAATGACAGGTAATCCGAGTTTCACACTTTTCAAGACTGATAAATTACTTCAAGGATACATATCATCAAGAGAATCTCATTTCAAAGTATTAACGAGGCAGTATTCCTATTTAATTGCCTTCAAAGTTTTAATTGCTACCGCTCTTTTGTTGATTGGCGGACTTTTGGTAATAAATCAAAGTATGAACATTGGTCAATTTGTTGGTGCTGAAATTCTTATTCTATTGATTTTATCCGCAGTTGAAAAATTGATTTTGAGCTTTGAAATTGCGTACGATGTGTTGACGGCCATTGAAAAAATTGGAGAAGTTTCGGATCTTTCTTTAGAGAGAAATGAAGGGGATTTCAAGTTGGAATTTTATAAACCAATAGAAATTGAATTGCAAAACTTGAATTTTAATAATCCGATAATACAAAATCCTGTTCTTTCAAATTTTTCATTGAGGATAAATGCCGGTGAAAAAATTGCAGTCATTTCTGATTCAACAGTGAGTACCCAAGTGCTTTTTTCTCTGATAACAGGCATCTATTCAAATTACAGTGGAAATGTTTTAATTAATCGTTTGAACATCCATTCTTATCCTCTTCAAAACTTAAGGGACTCCATTGGTACTTTGATGCATTTCGACCAAATTATAACTGGCACAATTGAAGAAAATATTTGTTTGGGCCGAGATTCTTTAAACAGAGAAGAGGTTAACAGAGTTGTTAATTTGTGTGGCCTGGATAAAGATTTACATTATTTCCCGAATGGTTTGCTAACTGAAATTAATTCAGATGTTCGCTTTCTCCCAAAACATATTATTAAGAAGATTTTTTTGGCTAGAAGTCTTTTTGGCAAGCCTAAATTATTGTTATTGGAAGAACCACTTTCGGATTTAAATAAGCTAGACTCGAATGAACTGTTGAATGTTTTCCTTAATTCTAAGGAGACAACTATACTCGTTTCTACAGAAAAACCTGAATTAATTGAGATAGTCGATAAAGTTATTGTGATAAAAAATGGAAAAATTGAATTTAATGATTCATCTCAAGTTTTCCTAAAGAATCAGCTACCATGTTAAATCTATCACCGAATAATCGTAATGAATTTGATACAGAGAAATTAAGTTCTCTCCAAAAAGTGTATGCTACAAAGTCAAGAAGAAAACTTATTGTTTCACTTTATGTACTGTTGGCAGTAACAATACTTTTTTTGTGTCTGCCTTGGACGCAGAATATCAATTCAAAAGGAAAATTGATAACCTTAAAACCAGAACAACGGCCACAAACTGTTCAGTCTATTATTGCTGGGCGAATAGAAAAATGGTTCGTAAAAGATGGAGATCAAGTAAAAAAGGGTGATACAATATTGTTTATTTCAGAGATTAAAGATGAGTATTTTGACCCTCTGTTAGCAGAACGAACAAGTAATCAACTACATATAAAGGAAAGGACTGTTAAGTCTTATGGTGAAAAAGTTTCTGCTTTAGATAATCGGATTGATGCATTAATTGAAACAGGTAAGTTGAAATTGCAACAAGCTAAAATAAAATTAAAGCAAGTCAATTTAAAACTAGTCAGCGATAGTATTGATTACAATGCTTCTGTTACCAATTTTGAGGTGGCTCGGGAACAATTTCAGCGTTTTGAGAAATTGCATCGCGAAGGTTTGAAATCACAAACAGAACTTGAAATGCGGAAAGTATCAATGCAGCGGGCTCAAGCCTCAATGATAAGTGCTCAACAAAAATTATTGCAAAGTAAAAACGACATTATCGATGCCAAAGTAGAACTTGGTTCAATTGAAGCTAAATATCGTGATGAAATAGCAAAGGCTGAATCCGATAAATTATCCGCTCTGACAAGTATGTATGATTCTGAGGTAGATGTTACAAAACTTCAAAGTCAAACTGTTAAATATTCCATTCGTTATGGCATGTATTTTATTACTGCTCCACAAGATGGATATGTAACAAAAGTCCTTCAAAGTGGAATCGGTGAGACAATAAAACAAGGTGAAGAGATTTTGACCATTATGCCCAAAAAGTATGATCTTGCGATTGAAATGTTCGTGCGACCAATGGATTTACCCTTAATAAAAAAAGGTCAGCATGTCAGACTGCAATTTGATGGTTGGCCAGCGATTGTTTTTTCAGGTTGGCCGAATTCAAGCCATGGAACTTATGGTGGTGAAGTTTTTGCCATTGATAATTTTGCTTCTGAGGATGGAACATTTAGGGTGCTCATCGCTCCGGATAAAAATGACGAATCTTGGCCAGATGCCTTGCGTGTCGGTGGTGGTGCACAATCAATGATTTTATTGAAAAATGTTCCTGTTGTATATGAAATGTGGAGACAAGTAAACGGTTTTCCTCCTGAATTTTATGGGTCAAAAGATTTACCTAAAAAAGAGAAGAAAAAATGATAAAACAGTTACTTTTTCTTCTTGTAGCTTGCACGAGCTATTTTGCAAAATCACAACAAGTACTCTCAGAAGAGGTGTTCAAAGAAATTATGCTTCGTAATCATCCTTTGGCCAAGCAAGCGGATTTAATTCCCCAAATGGGACAATCTACATTGTTGAAAGCAAAAGGTGGTTTTGATCCAAAACTAAATTTTGGAAATGAACAAAAGTATTACAACGGATACCAGTATTACAGCATGATGAATACGGGACTTAAAGTTCCTACTTGGTATGGCATTGAGGTAAAAACAGGTTTTGATTCCAATCGCGGAACATATTTGAATCCAGAGGCAAGCTTGCCGGATGGTGGTTTGTGGTATGGTGGAATTTCTATGAATTTGGGACAAGGATTAATAATAGATCAACGGAGAGCAGACCTCTTCAAAGCCAGAAAGTTCAATGAAAGCACTACTTATGAGAAAATAATTCAGCTGAATGAGCTTGTTTACAAAGGTGGTTATACCTACTGGGATTGGTTTTTTTCTTTTCATGCTCAACAAATTTTAAAGGAAGCTTTAGAGGCTGCAAATCAACGTTATAATGCGATCAAAAGAACTGCAGAATTAGGCGACCGTCCACAAATTGATGTTGTCGAGGCAGGCATTCAGGTTCAAAATAGAACAGCATTATTGAAAGAATATGAAAAAGAATATATGGTTTCATCCAGTGAGTTAGGAGTTTATCTTTGGAATGAAAAAAACGAACCGCTCGAATTTGCTGAAGCAACCATTCCAAAGTCGAAAGACAGTATTTTTACAAGTATTCCCCAAATCGATGATAAACAATTAGATGAGTCATTGGAAAATCACCCGTATTTAAAAGTTGCTGATTTTAAAATAGAAATGCTTGGAATTGATCAAAGACTGAAAAAAGAAATGTTAAAACCTCAGTTGAATTTGCAATACAACTTATTGAATGAACCTGTAAATTATAACCCATTCAATCAACTTTCAATAAATAATTATAAATGGGGTGTGAATTTTGAAATGCCTCTCTTTTTGAGAAAAGAACGTGGTGATTTAGCAATGGGAACTTTGAAATTACAAGAGGCAGAGTTGAATCGAGATAATAAAAAGGCGGAATTAAAAAATAAAATCCAAAGTGCACTTTTAGAATGGAGAAACAGTGTTCAACAACTTGAAATTTATGCTCAATCGGTCCAGGACACTAAAAAATTATTGGATGCAGAACGCGATTTGTTCGTAAACGGAGAAAGTTCACTTTTTCTTATCAATGCGCGTGAAATGAGTTATATACAGGCTTGCTTGAAATATTTGGAATTACAAACAAAAAATAAACAAGTTGCGCTCTCGTATAATTATTATGCAGCTAAATTGGTTCAATAATTATTTTATTGTTAATGTTTCTTGAAAAGTATTGGGTTATTTAGCCAATCTTCCACTGCTTTCAATACAATTGGTGAGAATGTTTCCTCTAACTCACCATATTCCATAATATCACACTTTTTACAAGTTTGAAATAAGTGATTCAGGCCTGGAATTAAAATGATTATAGATTTATTTAAACTTTTACTCTGAACTGAGAATCCTTCTCGAAATCCTTCTTGGTTCTTTATTGGAGGAACTTGAATATCTTCTGCCCCATTGATTACTAAAATCGGGCAATAAATTTTCTTTAAATATTGTTTCGTATCAAAAGCCATAAATTGACGTCCCCAATCGTTATTTAAAAAGTTTACGAAAATTGATGTGAACTCCTCCTTCGTTCCTTCTTTTTTATAATCTTCAGGTAAGCTTTCATATTTTCTAGTTATTAGTTCTAGTACTTTTTGAGGAAAAATAGTTTTATCGTACTTCATCAATAATTGCGTCACACTGTCATAAAGCATTCCATTCGCTTTAGAATACGCTTCAGACTTTCCAGTTTTTTTTTGAATAAGATATTGCTGTTCCGCCAATACTTCTCTTCCAGTTGTACCAACCGAGGCCAATTGAATTAAAAAATCAAGTTTTGGATTTCTAGACGCAACAATCAATGTGTGCATTCCACCTTCCGAATGTCCTGCTAAACCAATTTTGTGTCCTTTGTAGTTTTTTCTAATGTAATTGTAGCAAACTTCAACATCCGAGGCAAAATCCATTAAAGATGCTTTTGAAAATTCTCCTGTGCTTTTTCCGACACCTCTATCATCAAAACGAAGCACCCCAATTCCTTGATTTGTCAAATAATCAGCAATCACCCAAAATGGTTTATGTCCCATGATTTCACAATCGCGATTTTGTGGACCTGATCCCGATGAAAGAATGACGATTGGAAAATCCGATCTGCCAAAAGGTAAAGTCAGTGTGGCACCAATAATATTTTTACCATTTTTAATCTCAATTTCCTTAATTTCGTAAGCAAATTTTGGTTTAGGTTCTTGAGGTCGATTAACTTTTTTGACTTCTTGAATTTCTCTTTTGAAGCTAACATTCCATTCAAGGCCAGATTGTTTCATGTTGCCTGAAATCGAATCTCCGTTTGAGTAATACTTTCCAGAATAAAAAAGTCCAAGACTTTCCCAAGTAAAGGATAATGAATCTTTTAAAATAGTGCTATTATCAATAATTTTGGGTTCGAAATTGGGGACATCCGGCAATCCGATTTTTAAAGTACCGTCGCGACCTACCCGATCAATAAATAAATCCATGCGCGTGTTTTTCCCAGCAACTGAGAATGCTGTGTGCCAATTACCTGTTATTTGTCCAATGGCTTGATTACAAAATAAAAGTGTAATCCAAATTAATTTCCTCATATTATTGAAATTCAGGAAATAAAGATAAAATGCCTTTTTCGTTGGCCTCACAAACACCTCGTTCTGTGATTAATGCAGTGACTAATCTTGCTGGAGTAACATCAAATCCATAATTACTTGCTTTTGTTGTTTCAGGACAAATCAAAACAGAATCAATTTTACCGTCTGATTGACGTTTTCCATGAATGTATTTTACTTCATTCTGGTCGCGTTCTTCAATTGGAATTTCTCTGAGGCCATCACGAATGCTCATGTCGAGTGTTGTTGAAGGTAAAGCCACATAAAATGGAATATTGTTGTCTTTCGCTGCCAAAGCTTTCAGATACGTTCCAATTTTATTGGCAACATCTCCATCTCTCGTTGTGCGATCTGTACCAACAATGACCATGTCTACCATGTTGTGTTGCATCAAGTGCCCACCGGTATTGTCTACTACGAGCGTATGGTCAATGCCATGACGAGTTAATTCATAAGCGGTAAGGTTTGAACCTTGATTTCTAGGTCTGGTTTCGTCTACCCAAACGTGTACTTTAATTCCTTTTTCGTGTGCTTGATAAAGAGGAGAGGTAATTGTTCCCCATTCAATGCATCCGAGCATTCCTGCGTTACAATGCGTCAGAATGTTGATAACATTACCGTTTTTTCTTTTGGAAATTTCTTCAATAATCGGCAGCCCATGAACACCAATCATGCGACATGTTTCGACGTCTTCTTCTACAATTTTTCCCGCTTCATTCCATGCAGTCATCAAGAAATCATCTGCTTCATCCAATGCTTTTTGCATTCGGTCTAAAGCCCAGAACAAATTTATTGCAGTTGGTCTTGAATTTCGTAAAGCAACAAAAGCTTCATCTAAGAAAGTGCCATCCAATTGTTTTTCAATCATTTCCCGAACAGCCAAATAAACGCCATATGCGGCAGTAGCTCCAATTAATGGTGCGCCGCGTACAGTCATGTTCTTTATTGCAATTTCAGCATCTTTATAAGTCGATAACTTAACTGTTATAAACTCATGGGGTAATTTTCTTTGATCGATTACTTCGACGTATTTATCCGAAGTTGTCCAAATGGTTCTGAATTTTTCTGTCATTTTTTGTTTTGAGTTACGAAGTTAAACAAAGAAAAAAAGTGAGTACAAAAAAAATCCCGATTCACAGAATCGGGATTTATATTGGGTATTAATTTTTAAAGTGAAAAAGCAGCTTTTACTTTATCAACGAAGTCTAATTTTTCCCAAGTAAATAAT
>CANGLG010000072.1 GCA_947454395.1 Flavobacteriales bacterium | reverse complement strand
GACGTGGAAATTCCCAACAAAACATCTCCAGGCTGTCCCAAAGCTTCCAGATACCTTGAAAAAACGAAGTCATAGCCATAATCATTAGCTACACAACTGATATGCGAAGGGTCAGAAATAGAAACGGCTGCCAGTCCTTTGCGATTGTTCCTAAAACGGCCACTTAATTCTTCAGCAAAGTGCATGGCGTCACACATGGAGCCTCCGTTGCCACAACTGATGATTTTGTTACCATTCTCTAATGCTTTTGACATTAAAATTACAGCTTGTTCAATCTTTTCAAAATTATCTTCGGTTTGAAATGCATTTAAAGTGTCTGCTGCTTCTGAAAATTGTTTTTTAATCTGATCTTTTAATGTCATGTTCTCAAAATTATCCTTCAAAATTACTCAAAACTATACAGCTAAGCAATTGTCTTGAACTTTCGTATCTTTGAGAAATCATTATGGCAAATTCATTTTACAACAATAAAGTCGTTTGGATTACTGGGGCTTCTTCGGGAATTGGGGAAGAATTATCTCGACAGTTGGCAGCTCAAGGTGCCCTTTTAGTTTTGTCGGCTAGAAATCAAGAGAAATTGGAAGAGATAAGAGATACTTTGGCTTTTAATAGCAAGCATTTTGTTTTGCCTTTGGATCTTGAAAAATCGAGTGAATTCGATGAATTGGCAGCGCAAGTAATTAATCGCTTTGGAAGAATAGACATTTTGGTAAACAATGGAGGAATAAGTCAACGAGCCAATGCTTTTGAAACCACGATGGAAGTGAATCGAAAAATAATGGAGGTTGATTTTTTTGGAAATATCGCATTGACAAAAGCAGTTTTACCTTACATGCAAAAGCAGAATTCCGGTCAGATTTTGGTCATTAGCAGTATTGCCGGGAAGTTTGGTTTCTTCTTGCGTTCAGCCTATAGTGCTGCAAAACATGCGCTACATGGGTATTACGAAAGTTTGTCTTTGGAAGAAGAACACAATGGAATTTCGGTGACGATTGTCTGCCCTGGCAAAATCAATACGCCAATTTCAACGAATGCGGTCAGTGGTGACGGGAAACGCCACGGAATCATGGATCACAACCAAGAAACAGGAATGCCAGTGGATATTTGTGTCGGTAAAATGCTTAAAGCACTTCAAGCCAAAAAGCGCGAAGTATTGATAGGGAACAAAGAAATTTGGGCGGTTAAGATAAAGCGTTTTTTTCCGGCTCTTTTTTGGAGAATCATTAAGAATCAGTCGGCTACATGAAAAAATGCACCTGATAAATCAAGTGCATTTCTATACGTTGGTTTATTTTATTTCTTTATAATTCTCTGTACTCCAAGTAATTCATTCTCAGAATAAACACTTAAAATATAGGTTCCTTCAGAATAATTTCTTAAATCCAGTTCTATATTTTGGGTTTCAATTTCATTTGAGAATAATGTTTTGCCTGATAGGTCTTGAATTATTAATTGAGCAATTCCAAAATTATTTTTTAATGAAATACTTAACTTGTCACTTACAGGATTTGGATATGCTATGAAATTTGTTTCAAGTTCATTTACTTCGGCAGCTAATGAAGCATCATATTTTACATTAAAAATAAATTGTTTTGTTGTTATTCCAACTGGTATCCCGTTGTCTTTTGCTGTTAAATTAACTGTGTAAATTCCTGGAGCGACCCCTGTTGCATCAAAAGAAGCATCGATGTTATAGAATTGATTTCCAAGATTCGACACATTGTACGAAAATGCATTCGCAGGAGCATTTGAATCGTATGAAATTGTAATTGCTTGGTTCACTTCAGGAGTCATTAAACCGATAGAAAAATCAACCACATTCGTATTTTTTTGAAGTGTGTCACCCGTATAGACATCGATTGTATCACAAATCGCGCTGCTAATTAATAGTGGAGGTGTATTTGACGTTGCCATTCCAGCAACATTGAAGTAAATCTCTTGTCCATCCAAGAAGTCAATTCCATCGTTATTATTTATTGGGCCGTCGAAATTTGTTCCAGGTTGATCAAATTGTCCTACTTGAAAAAAGTCTACACCATTTCCAACATTAACACCAACGGTTGCTGGAGAACCTCCGAATCCTCCCCATCCACTAGATGCATCACCGGTTGTCCATTGCATATCTTGATAGCAAAAAGAGACATTTCCTCCTGCAGAAATCAAAGAGTCAGCCCCATTGGTTATGATTAACTGGAAAGTTGAAACTAAATCGGAATGCATATTAAAATATCCAACTTGATTCCAATTAACGATAATAGCAGTTGGAGTAATTTTATACCAAACACTGCCGCCATCACCAATTGAATTACCCAAGCTATCTATGCTACCTCTGGTGTCAACGTCTCCCCAAAATGGAGCTATCATATTGTAAGAAGAATCAGGAAATGAATTAGATGTCCATGTTATGTATGGACTAACGAATGATATATTCCCATTATTATTGATGTAAAGTGAATTATATTGATTCCCATAAAAATCAAATGTAAAAGGTAGATTGATTAATTCGGAAGAATTATCATCATTGGGAAGCATAGCTAGTAAAAATGTCGAGTCAAGTGGAACAATACAGTCACACAATCCATTTTTTTCAATACTTCCGTTATATTTAATATTGGTTGGAAAAGCTAAATCTGAAAACGAGTAGTTCTGTGTGGGATCAATTAAGCCAGCTTGCTTTAAGTTTTGGTATTCTGATTTAGAAATCGTTATGTTGTTTTGTCCGAATGCAACACAAACAGAAAGGGCTAAAAAAGTAATTAGTGTTTTCATGGCTTAAATTTTTAGGATTTAATTTGTTAGACATGAAAATTATTTTTTGGTTGCCTCAAAATGACATTGTGTATTTTATGTTCAAATTCTAAGCATAAAAAAAGAGGCTTCATTTGAAGCCTCTCTTTCTATTGTCTAGTGTCAATATTAGTTTACGCTTGAAGAAAGCTCAGAACCTGCTTTGAAACGGATTGTGTTTTTCGCAGCGATTTGGATTTCTTTACCAGTTAATGGGTTACGACCGTTACGAGCGTTTCTTCTAGATACGCTGAAAGAACCGAATCCTACTAAAGAAATTCTGTCACCTTTTTTCAATGCTGATGTAGTAGCTCCTACAAATGCATCTAATGCTCTTTTAGCATCTGCTTTAGACAATCCAGACTCAGCTGCAATTGCATCAATTAATTCTGCTTTGTTCATAATAATTTGTTTAAATGAGTTAATAATATATAATTACGGAACAAATATATCGGAATATCAATGCCTTGTTCTTTTTTGGGTGTAAAAAATCACGAAAATGTTGAAAAATCACGTTTTTTGTTAATAAAGCACTCTGAAATCGTGCTGTAACAAGGGTTTTAGCCTATTTTGATACTTTTTTGAAATGAAAAATAATTCATAGTATCTTCGAGGACCGAAAAAATGAAAATAAACAGAAATAAAATTATTTATTGGTTCCTCCAATTTGTAGGATGGATGTTTTATGGCTTATTATTGTTTTTAGCCGCGTCAAATACCTCAGGTTTTAAATGGAGTATTCTTTTTTTATTGAACCTTGTTTTTTCTATTGGATTTGGAATTTTAATAAGTCATCAAATTAGAAAACAAGTTTTAGTCAAATCACTTGTTAAAATCAATGAAGTATTTACCTTGTTAAAATTAATTTTGATTACAGCTCTTTCTTCAATTATATATGTATTGATAACGAAATTGGCGTCTTCAGTTTTAGCATTTTCATTTTTAAACTGGGATTTTCTTTCCATGCTCGTCAATTGGGCATCTATCTTTGTTGTCTTCAATTTTTGGCTTGCACTGTATTTTTCATTTTTACTATTTCAAGAGTCACAAAGAAAAGAAATCAATAATATACTTCTTAACGCCACTCAAACAGAATTGGAACTACAAAATTTAAGATCACAATTGAACCCTCATTTTTTATTCAATGCATTAAACTCCATTCGAGCACTTGTTGAAGTAGAACCAAAAAAATCGAAAGAGGCGATCAATTTACTTTCCAGCTTGTTGCGTTCATCGCTAACAGTTAACAAATCATCTCTCGTTACTATCGAAAAAGAATTGGAAATGGTTGAAGCATATTTAAAACTGGAAAAAATTCGATTTGAAGAGCGTTTAGAAATTAAAATTAGGGTTGATCAATTAATTAAACAATTAAACATTCCAGCTTTCACCATTCAAACTTTGGTAGAAAATTCAATAAAACACGGTATTTCAAAATTAATGCATGGTGGGGTAATTGAAATTGAAATTGTAAAGAAACAAAATCAAGTACAGATTGTAGTTTCTAATTCTGGCCAATTGGGGACGACCGCTGATTTGGGAATTGGATTGTCGAACCTCAAAAAAAGACTCCAAATTCAATACGGTTCTAACTTCAACTTCAATTTAATACAAAATAAATTGGTAGAAGTTGAAATTTTGATTCCGATGAACAGTTGAAAGAGTAATTTGTTTCTAAAATAGGATGAAGAAAAAAGCAATAATTATTGGAAGTGGAGTTGGGGGATTGTCAGCAGGAATTCGTCTTTCAAAATTAGGCTTTGAGGTCACCGTCTTTGAATCAAATCCATTTATTGGAGGAAAAATCAATTCCAAAATGATAGGGTCTTATCGTTTTGACATGGGACCATCCGTTTTTACTGAACCTCATTTGATAGAGGAACTTGTTGCTTTATGTGGCGAAAAAAGTGATTTTTTCAAATACCGTCGCTTGGAAGAGTCTTGTCGCTATTTTTTTCACGATGGACAGCAAGTGATTGTGAAAAGTGGGGTATCCGAGGTAGCACAGACATTTCAAGAAGCATTTGGAGAAGATCTAGTTAAAACGAGCCGATTTTTGAATAGAATGAAGAAAAATTATGCTGCCGTTTCTCCTATATTTATTCAGGTTTCTTTACATCGTTTTTGGCACTGGTTTAATCGTTCCATTTGGAAAGCACTCATTCGAATTCCAAAATACGGTTTGTTCTCTTCGATGAATCAAAATAACGAAGCTAAGTTTAAGAACCCCAAAACCATTCAAATACTCAACCGACTAGCGACATACAACGGTAGTAGTCCTTATAAAACTCCGGGAATGCTTAACATTATCTCGCACCTTGAATTTAATGAAGGTCCGGCGATGCCACACGGTGGAATGGTTGCAATAACAAAAACTTTACATCAACTTGCTCAATCGCTTGGTATTACATTCCGAACAAACGAACCTATAATTTCGATTAATCATTCCAATGGAAAAGTATCAGGAGTGAAGTCTACACTTGCTAGCTATGAAAGTGATTTGATTGTTTCGAACATGGATGTTCATTATACTTATGAAAAATTACTGAATGGTTTTTCCTCGCCAACGAAAATTTTGAATCAAGAAAAATCAAGTTCTGCGATTGTATTTTATTGGGGGGTTAAAAAACAGTTCGATTCATTGGGTGTTCACAATATTTTGTTTGCGGAAAATTATGAGTCAGAATTCAACGCCTTGTTTGAATCAAAAGAAATGTACTCCGATCCCACAATCTATATTCACATTACTTCCAAAGTGGAAGAAAAAGATGCGCCAATTGGTTGCGAGAATTGGTTTGTAATGGTCAATGCGCCGATAAATGTTGGTCAAAATTGGGATGAAATTGTAACGAAAACAAGAGCGTGTATCATTCAAAAAATTTCAAATCACTTGAATACTTCCATTGAAGATTTGATTGAAGTTGAGGAAGTTTCTGATCCTCGTAAAATTGAATCAACATACTTTGGCAAACAAGGTTCCGTATACGGGAACGCATCTAACAGTGCTTTTGCTGCATTTTATCGTCATCCGAATTTTTCAAAGAAAATCAAAGGACTCTATTTTTCCGGAGTAACTGTTCACCCCGGTGGAGGAATTCCATTGGCTTTAAATAGTGCAAAGATTGTAGAACGCTGTGTAAAAGAAGATTTTGACTTGAAAAATTAATTCAAACTTATTGAATATTCAAACACCTCGGACCAGTTTTTCCAAATCCCATAATCACCAATGGTTTCATTGTGCCAAATGAATGAAAATTCTCCACCATATTCTTTTACTTCTTGAAAGAGTAAATCGATTTTCCTTTTAGCCTCCTCAGTTGTTAATTTCAGATATTCGTTAAGGGTTCCATCCATAAATACGAACGGGTGAATTGTTAAATTTGTGATTTCATTTTTAGTCAGATCAAACCATTTAAACGGACGCGCTGTACCTGCTCTGAAGCCTACTAAATCATGAAATCCCATTGTGTAATCCTCAGTGATTTCTTGACCAATCAATGTTTGGTAAGTATAAGGGAGCTTTAAGACTAAAAAATGTTGTCTACTTAAATGAACACGTTTTTTTGAAATTGATTCCAGACGTTCGATTTCGTTGTGTAAATAAAACTCGTAGCTATTTGATTTAACACTTGGATGAATACCAATTTCACAACCTTCAGACATACGCTGAATCAGTTTCCTATGTTTTTTAGAACGATGCGAAATATTCCGATCATATTTGGCAAAATCACCCAAAAGCCAAAATAATTTATAAGAAATATTTTTGTCTTTTAAACTAATAATTTTATCATATGTATCGTACGGATCTTTTGATATACCTGTTTGTACACTTTGTCTTTCAATCAATCGTTTGCTTCTTCCTAAGAAGAAATCCTTAAAATTAGACATTGAACTTCTCAGAAATCCTTTGAATTTATATGCATATGCGTTATCAATATCAAATGTTGGCAGGATTTTGATAGGTTCTTTCAAAACAGTGATTTGGTCATTGGCTTCGTCCTTTAAAAAGTAGACAATCTCCATGCTCCAACGGTCACAAATCGCCTTGTCAATCCATTGATATTTAAAAAGAATACTGTTTTTCCCTTCAAATCTACCGAATGAATCTGTTTCAAATTGTTGGTATTCTTCCATTCGTGTAAGAATATAAAAAATACTTGCGAATGGATCAGGTATTCTGTCGAAAGCCAAACAATCAAATAGATGAAATTTTGTTTTTTCAATTTCATTTGTGCCAATGTCTTCAGAAAATAACATTGTTGAAGGAAAAATAGAAGGTGTATTTTCAAATTCTTGATCAGAATAATTCAGTTTAACACCTTCGAATTTTTCAAATGAACTTTTGTGATTTGTCGTTTTATAGGTAATTCCCCTGTTTTGGAACACAAAATCCAAAGTGTATTCCAAACGTGTTGTAACTCTATTAACGTATATCAATATCATTAAAGATCCTCCACAATTTTCCCACAAATGAATTCGGCAGCTCTTCCATCGCCATAAAATGAAGGGTAAGAGTAACTTTCCTTGTTCATCAAAATTTGAAATGCTGACATTATTTTTGAGTAATCTGAACCAGTTAAAATAGCGTTTCCATTTTCAACGATTTCAACCCATTCGGTTTGCTCACGAAGAATTACACATGGTTTTTCAAAGAAAAAAGCCTCCTTTTGCAACCCACCACTGTCTGTCACGATGATACGTGCGTTTTTTTCTAATGCAATAATATCTAAAAAACCTGCAGGTGGTATGATTTTAATTTTCGGGTTTGAAAGTATTTTTTGTTTCAATTCTTCTTCAAGTAACTCGTTCATTTTCCCTTTTGTTCTTGGGTGAATTGGCAACAGAACGGTTAACCCACTTTTTTCTTGTAAGTCATTTAATGCTTTAAAAATAGCATTTATATTACCTGATTGATCTGTATTTGAATCTCTATGAATGGTGCATAAGACGAAATCATTTTCAATCAAATTGTATTCTTTTAAAATTGTAGATTTTTGATCTGAAATTTCGGAGAAGTACAAACTGTTGTCGAACATAATGTCCCCGCACAAATAAACATTCGGATTGTCGATGCTTGCTTTTACATTAGTCATCATTGAAAATCCTTCTCTTTCTAGATTTGAAATTCCCGTTTTTGTTGGGGTAAATAACAAAGTCGACATATGGTCTGCAGAAATACGATTAATTTCCTCTGGCATGGATTTATTGAAACTTCGAAGCCCTGCTTCAATATGCACTATAGGAATATGAATTTTAGCAGCGGCAAGAGCTCCGGCAATCGTAGAGTTAGTATCTCCGTATATTACAACTGCATCTGGTTTTTCGTTCTGAAATATTTTCTCCAACCCTTCAATCATTTTAGAAGTCTGTGCACCATGTGAACCACTTCCAACATTCAGATTATAATTGGGTTTTGGGATTTCCATTTCATCAAAAAATACATTTGACATGTTTTCATCGTAATGCTGCCCGGTGTGCACGATAATTTCTTCTATTTTATCCGAGAATGCATTTCGGATGGCGCGACTTAGTGCCGACGATTTAATTATTTGAGGTCGTGCACCTATGATGGTAATTATTCTTTTTTTTGTCATGCTGATATGAGGCCTTCGTCGGCGAAGCTAAGATAACCATTATCTGTGAAAATGACATGATCAAGCAGTTGTAAATCGATACATTTTCCGAATTCTCGTAAAGATTTGGTGAGTTGAATGTCTGATTGACTAGGATTTTTATTGCCACTGGGGTGATTATGAGACAAAATAAATGCAGAAGCCTGACAATGTAGGGCATGTCTGAAAATTATTTTCCCATCAGCAATTGTGCTTTTCATTCCTCCTTTTGAAACTTGAACTGTTTGAATGATTTCATTAGCAAAATTGAGGTAAATCACATAAAATTCCTCGTGATTTAAATCTCCCAGGTAAGGTTTTAAGTGACTGTAAACCATTTCTGAATTTTTAATTTTTGTACGAATTGGAGTTTCTGCACTTTCTCTTCGTCGTCCTAATTCTAGTGCGGCGATAATATTTACAGCTTTTGCTTCACCTATACCATTAAATTTCACAAGTTCCTTTAATTGAACTCTTGAAAAGTCATGTAAATTGTTTTTGAAGCTTGACAAAATTTCACGAGACAATTCAACAGCACTTTTTTTTCGTGTCCCAGATCCTATAATAATTGCCAATAATTCAGCATCAGACAGTGTGGATTTTCCTTTTAAAATAAGCTTTTCACGTGGGCGATCATCTTCTGCCCAATATTTTATTCCTTGTTGTTCCATTTATCTTAAGTTAGTGAAAAAGATTAAATCAATCGCTCAAGTGCATAGCTTTTCTTTCTTACTTTTTAGGTATTTTTTGAAAAACAATATTTCATAACTTTGTTTTATGTCCAAGAAGAATAAAAATTTAATCAATGTGGTTTATTCCACAAATCCAAATTTTCAATACCAACAAAATGAAGATGAAGAGCAACATACGTTGTCATCTTCTCAACAAAAATTGTATGTTTCTATTGATAAAAAGCAACGTGCAGGAAAAGAAGTGACTTTGGTTGAAGGATTCGTGGGAACGGAAGAAGATTTGAAAGATCTTGGGAAATTATTAAAAAGTAAATGTGGAGTCGGAGGAACTGTAAAAGATGGTGAAATTTTAATTCAGGGAAATTTTAAAGACAAGATTTTTGATCTTTTGATTAAAGAACGGTATTCACAAACGAAGAAAAAGGGAGGGTAGAAAATTATAACCTCACCGGTTCAACATGAATGTGAACATCAGCTATACTTGGCAATTTTTCCATTAAATGATCTTTTAATTGATGTGCAATTTCGTGACCGTCAAATACACTCAGGCTTCCCTGCACTTCAATATGTAAATCAACGATATAAACCATTCCTGCTTTGCGAACTAAGCATTTTTCAGTATCAATTACTCCGGGAACTTCCAAGGAATATTTTCGAATGTCTTCAATGATATCGTGATGTATGTGTTCGTCCATTATTTCTCCTAAGGCCGGTCTGAAAATTTTATAAGCGTTGTAAATAATGAAAAAAGAAGCCAGTAAGGCTGCCCAATCGTCGGCTTTTTCAAATCCCTTACCGAAAAGCAATGTAAGGCTGATACCTACAAAAGCAATTACTGATGAAATGGCATCGCTTCGATGGTGCCACGCATCGGCTTTTAGTGATGAAGAATTTGTTTCAATTCCTTTTTTTCTAACGTATTGAAAGGATAATTCTTTAATAACAATAATTGCTGCTAACACATAAAGTGTAAAAACTTCTGGTTTTTCTTGCGGGTCACTTAAATGTCGAATACTTTCAACTGCAATGATTGTTGCAGAAATCAATAAAAATCCAACAACAGCAAAAGTGGTTAAAGCCTCTGCTTTTCCGTGCCCATAAGGATGGTTGTCATCGGCAGGCTTGGTTGAATAATTTAATCCTAATAACACTAAAAAACTTGCAAAAACATCAGCTGTTGATTCAATAGCGTCAGCAATTAACGCTTCGGAATGCCCTATAATACCTGAAATCCCTTTAATAATTGCCAAACCTGTATTCGATAGAATACTCAATAGTGCTGTTTTCTTAGCCGTTTTTTTGTGTCTCTCCATTATTTAAAAATCATCTACTAAGTCATTTGATACCTCTAAATATGTTTTTTTCTTAGCAATTATTCCAGAAATAATACTTGCTGAAATCCATATCAATAATTCAATATGTTTTTTTTCTGAAAAGCCGTAAAAGAGTATTATACAAAACCACGTGATCACTGCCGAAGTAATCATAAATAATTTAAATTTCACTTCGTTAAAATTCATGTTTTTAATCAAATAGGAAATTATGTAAGTGACTGAAAGCACTAGCATAGATCCCATGTAAATACTTAAAATTATGTAGGGAAGAATTGTAATTATAAGACCTAAAAAGCTATCAAATGATTTTGAAATAAAAAAGAAATATATTAGTGTAAAAAGAGTCCCAATAAATAAAGTAAAAAGCCAATGTTGAATGGGGTAGGAAATTGAGTTTCTCATAAATTTATTGAAAGAACGAAGTTAATTTGATTTTTCAATTTTACTGATAGATTTCCTTATAAAAGTATTTATGAAAAAGAAAAGCGCCTCTTTCGAAGCGCTTAGTTTGTTATTGTTTTGTTAACGTGAAATAATAGGTTCCTCCATCTCGTCGTTCCTCAGCAGTTAATTTGAATTTTGTTACATACAAATTATTCCAGT
>CANGLG010000071.1 GCA_947454395.1 Flavobacteriales bacterium | reverse complement strand
GGTTCTAGTCATTTGAATTTGATGAATTAAATTTAGGAAAGTCTCAGGATTTTCAGATTGGATAACACGTTCAATTGTATCCTTTTCAGAAATTTTGATCCGTGATTTCACAAATAAATCAGCAAATTTCCTTCTAGTAATTTCATCTAATTTAGGGTAATTTACACTTAGAAATTCGTTAAACTGATTTGATTCTTTTCGCATTTGAAGTCCTCCTACAAACAAATCAAAATTCATTTCAACCGCTCTGCCACAAGCGAATTTTATTTGATCAGCTGAACACTTCCAAATTGTATCTTTAAAAATTCCTTCTAGGGTATAACGGATACTTTCACCTCCACTTTTAATTGCTCCTAGAGGTGTATTCAAATCATGTGCAATTCCAGAGGCAATCTCACCAACCATTACTAATTTTTCTTGGTCCGTAATTGATTTAGCTAATTCAAGGTTTTTCATTGTTTTTTCTTGAACTATTTTTTCCAAATCACGATTTATTTTCTCGATCTCCTTCCTATTATTTTCAATTGCACGTATGTGATTTGTTCTGTTACTCACATTTACAAGCATGTCAGCATAAAGCTTAAGTAGATTTTTTTCGTCATCGTTAAACTCACGAACTGTTTGAACCGCATCAAAACCAACAAAGCCCTTGCATTGTTTATCGTCCATCATTGGCAACGTGATAATACTTTTTATTTCTTGATCCTCAAGAAGCTCTCTGAATTTCCCCTGTTTTAATTTACTAACATCTGGCACGTAAATTTCTTCTCCTTTATTATGGGTTTCTACCCAAATAGGCACTTCTGAAAAAGGTATATCTTGAAGGTTTTGAATTTGAGGCTGAATTCCATCTGCGCACCATTCAAATAAATTGGAAGTAGTTTTCTTTTTGTAGTTGTAGTCAAATATATAAACTCGGTCTACCCTAACGAAATCACCTAATTTGGCAAGAGATTCATTGATTGATCCCTCCAATTGATCTATTGGTAAATTTATGTATTTAGAAGAAATCTCCATTAATAAATTCTGAAACACAGATTTTATCTTTAAACTTTCTTCTGCAATTTTTTTCTCCGTTATTTCATGCCGTATTGACAAATAATGAATGATTTTTCCATCTATATTCATTACTGGATAAATGATCGAATCTACCCAATAAAAACTTCCGTCTTTCGCTTTGTTTTTTACTTCACCTCTCCAAATAAATCCCGATGTAATTGTCTTCCAAACGTCGACCCAAAATTCTTTTGAATGATACCCTGAGCTTATTATTCGATGATCCTGACCGATTAGTTCATCTTCATTAAACTGAGAAATTTCACAAAACTTTTTATTAGCACTTATAATTTTTCCTTTAGTGTCCGCAATTGAAACCAAAGAACTTTGATCCAAAGCATCTCTAATCTCTCTCAGGTTATTGTTCTGTTCAGCTATTGTTACTTCAAATTGCTTCCTTTCTGTAATATCGAATTCAACTGCCATGAAACCAATGTGCTCATCATTGTCATTAAATATTGGCTGGATATTGAGGTTAATCCAATATAATGAACCATTTTTCGCTTGGTGTAAAATTTCCGCTGTTACCGGTTCTATTGCGATTAATTTATTGTATATTAATTCAATTGTTTTCGGATCAGTATCTTCAAATTGAAATAAACGTGGACTATTACCAATAAGTTCGTCCATCGCATAACCAGACCGCTTGATCATTGCTTCATTTGCCCAAGTGATTTTACGATTGACATCTAGCATAAGAATTCCATTATTGGTGTTTTTAGCCACCATTGAAAGTTTCCTTATTTCCTGCTGTGCTTTTATCCGCTCACCTATATCACGAGCTGCTGCCAGTAAATAACCTACATCGTTGAATTCTTCGTAAGTCACACTAACTTCAACGTTCGTAATTTCTTTTGTTTTGACGTTTTTATTAGTACTTTCCGTAACAAAAACACCATTTTTCTTTACAAAATCAACGTGTGCTTTCCATTCTTCAGGAGATTTAAAAAATTTCTCAAAATCTTCAACTCTGTATTTATTTATTTCTTCCTTATTAATTCCTAGACGTGTTGCTGCTGTATCATTTACATAAACCATGTTGCCGGTATGATCAGCAACTTGAATGGCATCAGTAGTTCTGTCTAAGAATTTCTCCAAAAGCCTTAATCGATTTGTTGCTTCAAGTAATTGATTTTCTGCTAATTTTCTTTGTGAAATATCGATTCCATATCCAATTACGTAGCTCACGTTTCCTTGAGCATCAAAAATCGGTGCCAGCTTACGAAGAATCGACTTTTCTTTACCGTTAGCGTCTCTTATATTATCTTCCCACTCAAGCGGCGTCTTGTTTTTTATTACCGAATTAAAAATTGATCTGCGTTTATCAGCAATATCAAAAGAAACCCCACGGTATCTACAATAATCATAATCATCCTTACCAATCATGAATTTGCGAATTTCTTCATTTGCAATTCCTTGTGGGTTGACAAACAGATATTTATGATTCAAATCAAAAACGGCAATGTCAGAAGGAATATTATTTAAAATAAACTCATAAAAATTCTTTACACCAAGTAACTCGCTTTCTTTTTCCTCAAGTTGAATAACATAATCCGTAATATCAGATGCATAAATATTAATATATCCATGCTCCTGAATACTACGAATACCAATGTTATATGTTCTTTTATTTCGTTTTAAAATAATTTTCTTGTTATCGCTGTTATTAGACAATAAATTTTTAAGTACCTCTTGCAATTCAGTATCTCGCAAAACACCACTTTCATATGAAAAGTCCTCCAAAAAATTAATTTCTGATATTGGATTATGGTACGTTATCTGAAAGTCATTATTGAGGCGAACTATTGGATTTGGATTTTCTTGTGGAAAACGGGCAATTAAATCTAAATTCCGTTGTGCTATTTTCAACTCTTCGTTTTTGCCACGAATACCATCTAATACTGTCTTCGACTCCTTTAACGATCTATCAGTAGTCTGTTGTAAGAAAATATACTCAGAAACATAGTCATGAAGTACAAAATCATTTAAAGTTAAATTGTAATTTTTGATGTGGTATTTCGAATTAATCACCGGACTAATTGCCAAAACCACCATTCCATTTGTTTTTTTAGCCGAAAATTTAAAACGTTGGGTTTTGTCTATGGAGTCAAAAAAATTCAATCGTTTCGATTTTTGTTCCTTTGATAAAACGAAGTCACTAAAATTGAATGGCGTCTGAAACTGAAAATAATTAAAAAAAGAAACTCCTACTTCGATTCCGCTATTTAGTTTTCTTATGTTACTTCCTATATTCTTGATTATACCATCTTCATCTAAAAGGAGATAAAAAGGATTATTAAATTCCAATGTATCTAAAAGCAAATTTTTCTCTGTCGCTAACTTTAAATTGTTTCGGCGAATTTCAAATAAATTAATAACACTCTTGGATAGCGTTTTCAATGCCTCACGCTGAAAATCTGTTAGCTTTTTTGGCTCATTGTCTATTACACATAAGGTTCCAAGTGCAAAGTGATCTTTGTCTACGAGTGGAACACCAGCGTAGAAAACTACATTCGGCTCACCTTTTACAAGTGGATTATCTTTAAAGCGCTCATCTTTTGTGGAATCCTCAATAAGAAAAATTGAGTCGGGAGTTTGAATGGCATGATTACAAAATGCAAATTCTCTGGGAGTTTCAGAGGCTTTAAGACCATGTTTTGACTTAAACCATTGACGATTTTCATCAATCAAACTAATTAATGATATTTTAGTTCCACAAATTTGCGCTGCTAACCTAGTAATATCATTATATTCTTCCTCAGATAAAGTATCGAGAATATCATAACTTTTTAAGGCTTCTATCCTTTTTTGTTCGTTTAGACTAATTTCCTCCGTCATAGAAATCACCAAGTTATTAGAAAGACATGACAGTCATTTTCAGCGTTTTTCTCTTGAATATGACTAATTGTTACTTCCAGTTCAAACCTTTTTCCAAGTCCCTTTATTAGACCGTAAAGCATTGGAACCAATCCCTCTCTATGCGAACGATATTCCAATTCAACTGAGTTTTCTTTTTCATTTCGAACCGAAAATTGAGGCGCAGCTAAATCGGGCATTATATTATTTATACGATAATGAAGCATGTCTAAATTCGCTAAAAACTCAGTAAAAGTGGAGCCAGTTAAATCCATTAAATCGCCATATCCTTCGTCTGCAGTGTAAAGAATCCAATATTCACCAAAAGCTTCCAAAACAACAGGAGCATCCGCTTTTAGAACTCTTGCGGCATTTTTAACCAAGTCGTATGTCAAACTATCTGGATAAGGATTCATCGAAACAAACTCTCCATCATGAAAATTAGTTAATTCGCAGATTTCTTGCCATTTATCCTCGCCAAACTTAGTTATGACTAAATCTTTAATTGCTTTATTTACAAGACCATACATAAATTATAAAATTTGAACAAAGTTAACAATATCAAAATCTTAAATTTGCTTTTGATTTTTTATTTTGGGAAAATCAATTATGAAACGAGTAAATGATTCATTTGACTCGATATTTATCTTAGCATGATGCTCGTTGATAATTTTTTTCACAATTGATAAGCCAATACCTGAACCATTTCTATGGGCTTTGGTTGTGTAAAACTTACCAAACATTTTAGAAAGTACTTCCTCCGGAATTTTTGGACCATTATTTTGCACAACAACTTGAATACTATCTTTATTTTCTTCCGAAAAGACACTTATTTCACCTTTCCTTTTTGATTCTTCGATCGCTTCAATCGCATTTTTGATAATGTTTGACCACAATTGAAAAAGTTTAATCTCATATCCCTCAATGAATAAATCAGACGGAATATCAAACTTCAAAGTACAATTTTTTTGAATTTCATAATTAAAAATATTCAAGACAGAAGAAATATTAGAATTTAAATTGATTTTCGTAAGCCCATAATTCTTTTGATCTTTCACAAAAGACTTCATGTCTTGAATAATTTTTGCGGATTTTTCTTCAGAAGAAATTATCGTCTTCAAGAAAGAACGTATCAATTGCATTTGATTAATTAAACTTAAAAGCTGTTTGCTATTCGGAGCTTCAATAATTTTTGAAATCAACTCTATTTCATTTGTATTAAATTGACATTTAACAAAAAGTTCGGATAAGCCGATTCTATCATTTTCATTTATTTGTGGAAAATTTACAGTTAAAAATTCTTTGAACGATTGAATTTCTCGTCTTAATTGAAGGCCACCGGTAAACAATCCAATTTCATTCTTTTTAGCATGTTCAAATGCAAAAGCAATTTGATCCTCGTTGCAATCAGCTATAGTTTCCGTAAAGAGTTTTTCCAAACTATATTCAATGCTTTCAGCACCAATTTTTATTGCACCCAAAGGCGTATTTAAATCATGAGCAACTCCAGAGGCTATCTCACCAATTGTAACCAATTTTTCCTGATCTGAAATTGATTTTGCTAGCTGAAGATTTTTCTTCGTTGCCTCTTGAATTAATTTTTCGAGATTTTGATTGATTTGTTCTATTTCATTCTTTCCTTTTTCAATTTCAAAAAGATTATTCTTTAAACTCTCATTCTGCTTCGCAATAATCTCATCGTTTCTTTTACGTTCCGAAATATCGATTGACGACCCAACAATTCGAATAATCGAACCAGAATCATCTTTTTCCGAAATTGTTAAACAACTAACATATTTAATTTGATCGGTTGTTTTTATCTTAATTCGATATTCTTGTTCAACCAAATCCAACTCCTGATTATTTATTTTATTGGTGTTTTCAATAACTAAGTTTCTATCTTCTTCAAAAATTGAATTAATCCAAAATTGATACAAGTCTTCAGAAGCATTTTTTGATAATCCATACTGTTCGAATAGTGTGTCATTCCAAGTAACTTTGTTATTCCTAAAATCCATTTCCCAAATACCAATTTTTGAATTTTTAGTTATCAATTCAAAACGAGAATTAACTCGAACAAGCTCCTCTTTTATTGCTATTTCTGAAGTTATATCTTTCTGAAGTGCAATAAAATTTGTGTGATTTCCACGCTCATCAAATACAGGAATTATTTCAAGCTGATTAATATAAACACGCTTATCTTTTGTAATGTTAGTTATTGAAACCTCGATTGGTTTTTTCATTTCAAGAGCCTCTTTTAATAGATTGAGCGAATTTTGTTCAGAAAATTCGGATTGAAGAAACTCTTTTGGTTTTTTGCCTTTAACCTCATCTATGGAGTATCCAGAAATAACTGTAAAAGCATCATTTACCCATTCAATTCTACCATGATTATCTGATATAATGACACCATTTTTTGTTTTTGTAGCGATTAACGATAATTTCCTGAGTTCTAGTTCAGACTTTGAAATGAAATCAATCTGTTCTTGAATTTTATCACTTTTTAATCGGTTAAGATAGATAGATTTTACTTGTTGCGAAAACAATGAAAATATTGTTGAATTTCTTAATTCTATGGGTTTGTAAAAAGGTGCATTTTGCTTTGAAATTAATCCCGCAATAAAAAAAGAACTACCCGAATCATTTTTGTAAGAGAAAAAAATCAATTCATTAATTGAATTCTTAACAAAATCAGGTAAGTCATTTTCTTTAAGTAATTTGACTTTTTCATTAGGAATAATTTTCCTCTGATTCATCAAAAAGTCTCTCAAAGATGTTTCTTCTAGTAAATCTAAAAAAAATCCTTCTTTATGATAAATTTCATCTCTGTTTTCAACTACTTCAGCAAACCAAACTAGAGCTGCTTCAATTTCTAGAATATCAATTACTGATTCAGCAACTATTTTAACAAAATCCAAATTGGATGAATCTACGAGCGCATTTTGAATAAAATCATTTAACCTACGATGAGAAATTAATTCTTGATCCAATCGATCTCTCGCATTAATAAGTTCTTGCTCAATATTAGAAAATTGAGTTACACGAAGCTGTAACTCCTGGTAATCTTTGAGTAATGATTCGAAATTCCAATTAGATTCTGACATGAATCAATTTATCTGTATATCACATAGAGGGCAGTGGTGTAATTATGATATGCATTATCTCCCCCCAATCTTGCAAATTCACCGAAGCCATACATACCTAACCAAGGTGGACATTCTCCATTTACAAAAAACGGATTTTGCATTTTCGAAACAAGTTCCTCCTTTATAATTCGATTAAATAAAAATCTACCTCTTGCCAAACAATCCGCATGAAAAACAGCCACAATTTCTTTTTCCCCAATACGTTTTCTTAACTCTTCTACAATTCTGTCCATTTCGGAAAATATCAACTCTTCATCACGTTTGGTTAACCAGAGTTCAGTTCCTACCTCTATGGTTGTAGCATAATGCATTGTTGAACCTTCATGCTTTGTAACAACTCTCAACAAATGTTCATTACCATATTCCTTTGCCAATTCAGGTGTTAATTTTTCACCTAAGGCACCAATTGGAATTGAGTCCCCACAATTTGCATCATTAGGTAGACCCAATCTAGTAAGGTATTCTTCCCAAGCAGGTTTTCCATTAAATTCTTGTATGACGTGACCATTTGACTTCGTTACAACTAATGGTTCGCCAACAGCAACAAATCCATGAGTAGCCTGAGTTTCAACCTTTAACGATTGATCATAAAAACCAATGGCATAAGCTCCATGTTCCGTAACATCTAAATCTACTGCTTGAAAACTAGTAAATCCTTTCATATTATCAGAAGAAGTTGCCCCAAAAATTGTAACATTTCGGCCAAAGACTTCCTCCATTGCTTGAATGCATTTATCATTATCGATGTCAATTCCCGAAGCTAAAAAATAAATCATATTTATTCCTGGAGCATCCGCTTTCATTTTTTTTGCCATCTCCAATGTTTTATCATAGGAATTATGGCCAAAAATGCCATCCGTATTTCCAACCACGAACTCCTTTCCTTTAACGGCCATTAAAGCCATATCCTTCATAGACTCGCTTACTCCTTCCCTACCAACAACTCCACAACAAGATGCTGCAACAATTCTAGCCTTAGGAACCATTTCATGAGCTTGACTTACCATTTCTTTAAAATCATGTCCTATTGCCGCATGAAAAATCAATAAATCAGCATCGGCATAATTGTCTCCCATGGCAATTTCCAAACATTCCATAACCCCTCTTCGGGTATTAATCATTCGCGTACTCGCAGAATAAAAACCTAACATATAAAATATTTTTTTCAATAATATAAACTTTTATTGAGGTCAAATCAGAATTGAAGCATTCCATTTTAAACCTACGTATTAACACGTAGTTTCAACTAATGAAAAACTACTAAAATTGTTTTCATGGGTTTTTATTTTTCATAAGTTGCTTGTGCGCATTGGTTTTGATTTGTATAAATATCCTACTTAACGAAATTTTGGTTTAGTCGATTCTAATTTTGATTTTGATGATTTCGAACTAAACTTTTGATTATGAAAACAAAACATAAAATTCAGCTCATTTTTATTATGTTATTTCCAATAATAAATGCTCAAGTAAACATAACTCGTCCTTCACTTGATGTTGGTGCTTGTGCTTTACCATCGAGTTATTTTACACTAGGTAATATCACAATTACAGAAACTCAAAATGGAGATTTTGCAACTGGAACAGCTAAAACGATTATATTTTCAGCACCTACCGGACTTCAATTCTTAGCTAATACAGGGGTGATTTCTGCAACTGGAGGAAAAAATCTATCGGGGGAATCTATTACTGTTACAAGTTCAATAATAACAGTTCAATTCAATTGCAGTGGAACTAACAAACTTGATTTAATGACAATTAGCGGATTGAAAGTGCGTGCTTCAAACGTTGGACTTTATTCATTGAGCCGTTCTGCCGGAACTGCTATTATTAATGGATTAACCAATGGAACCACAATTACAGGGAATCTAGGTTTCACAACTGTCTCCTCTAACCTCTTTCGGACGAACCCTACAATTTCAGGGCAATTAGACTGGAATCAATCAAGTACTTGGGAATGTAATGCTGTTCCACCAAATGACGGTTCTGCAAATGTGATAATTAGGGCATATCAGAATGATAGTTATAATTCGAACAATGCTGTATTTTTTTCTGGGTTACCAAACGTTAAATCACTTACAATAGAAAGCAATGCAAATTTTAGTTCGCCAAGTGGAAGCGGTAAAAATCTCATCGTCTTGGGCGATTTTACAATTAAAAGTGGCGGTACTTACCAACAGATAAATTGGTCTCAATCAGGAATAAATTCTATTCAGATTGGGGGAAATTTTATTAATAATGGTTCTATGGTTAGTTCAAGTGGCAACGGGGGTAATGGACTTAGAATTGAAATGAACGGCACAACACCACAAATAATTTCAGGAAGCGGCTTTTTTAGAATGATAGGGAACGGACCGGGAACGGGTTCACTTGTTATTTCTAATCAAACAGGTGTTGAACTTCAATCAAATTTTTTGACTGATAACTCGAACGGAAATATTGGAACTGTAATCATCGATGGATTGATGACTTTTTCAAATCCGAATATTAAATTTTTTGGCATCGGAAATTTGCAATTAAATGGCAAAACGGTTCTTAAAGCAGGAACTTTCAATGAGCATTATGCCATGACAGGAACAAAAATTATTGCAAATACCAGTACCATTGAATATACGAATTTGAGTTCTTCTATTTCTTCAACAAACATTCCTTCATTGATCCTTAACAACCTCATCATTAACAATTCTATTAACGGCGTAACATCAATTCAAAACCCAGTTCTTGTTGGTGGCACATTAAGCTTGTTGGGCGGAAATGTGATAAATGGATTAAATACAATTCAGATTGGTTCATCTATATCAAAAAAGGGTTCTTTGAATTATAATTCCGGTGTGATTATCGGAAATGTAAAAAGATGGTTTTCTAGCACTAACAGTGGAGATCAAACAGGTTTATTTCCAATCGGGAATAGCGCTGATTTTCAAAAAAGGTTTGCAAAAGTGGAGTACACTCAACCTAGTGATGGAGGATCTATTACGGCCGAATGGACCAATCAATCCATGGGTAGCATTGTTACAAATGAACCAATTACTACAAGTTGTAATGGAACTTTTACAATTTCTAATACCGCATCTGGTTATTGGACAATGACCCCAGGAGATGGCATTTTGAACTCGGAAAATAAAAATTATAATATTACACTATCAGCTAATAATTTAAGTGACTTTAGTAATGACTGTCATATCACAGCAATAAAAAGAGATAATAACAACATTTGGTCGAATTCCGGTGCACATCTTGATAACTCAGGCACAGCAATAAATCCAGTTGTTACGCGATTAAATGCTACGGGATGGAGTAACTGGGGACTTGGCGGTGAAGGAGGAGACCCATTACCCGTTGAACTTTTATCAATGAATGCCGAATGTCAAGAAAAAAATATAATTATAAACTGGGTCACAGCTTCCGAGAACGAGAGTGCTTCCTTTGTTTTGGAAAAATCTGAAAATTGCATGCAATGGATTATTTCTGAAGAAGTTGCTGCTGCTGGATTCTCAAATGAATTATTGAATTATTCAATTGTTGACAATCGTGTTGAAGGACTATTTTATTACAGACTTTCCCAAAAAGACATTGATGGAAAAAAGACAATTTATGACCCGATACATGTGGAATGCCAGGATGAAAGTCCATTCAAAATTCTAATTTGGCCAAATCCCAGTGAAAATGGTTTCAATTTGTTTATAAATGATGGCTCTTTAAACGGAATTTGCAAAATCTCAATGAAAAACTTGATGGGAGTAGAAGTATTCAGTCAGCAAATTTATTGTGAGTCTGGAACGAATTTATTTAAATTTTCTGACTTATCCCTTCCGGCAGGAATGTATTATGTACAAGTATCAAACAATTTATATTTCTCAGATGTCGTTAAAGATTTGATTAAATAAGTACGTTTTCATTCCACTCCTTTGCTTATTTTTGCAAAGAAATGAAACAATCTTTTTTTGACCGCTTCGTCCAAATCTTTTTCTCGATGAAAATGATGACCATGACGCTTATTATTTTCTTTGTAGGAATTGGTGCAGCTACATTTATTGAATCCATTTACGGAATTCAAAGTG
>CANGLG010000070.1 GCA_947454395.1 Flavobacteriales bacterium | reverse complement strand
TTAATCAGTATTTTAATTGGTTGCTCACTAGCAATGCTTATGTACTAGCCGACATGCTAGCCATTTGAGACCAAACGAACTCATTTGAAACGATACAACCTTGCAGAATCAATTGATGAATTTCATCCTCTTTGAATGGATTTACGTTTTTTTCGGCCTTAAATAACGTTAACTCAGATAGATTATTCCGAATTGCGGTTTTCAAATTATTATCATCCACCAGTGAAATAGAATCATTTTCAGTTTTAAGGTGAATTGCTTGAATATTTTCTTCGGAAATTTTATACACAGAAAACAAAGATGGAGATCGAAACTCTAGAAATTGAATTTTCTCGTAAACTTTCAGAAGTACTGTATCACTAAACAATTCAACCAACATTAATACCTTCTCAGGTTCTGAGTTATTCAATTTCAACCATTCATCTGAATGAATTTGGTTGACGATTAAAAATTGCTTGAATTCTGCTTCAAGGTGTTTTAGTTCTTCATCGGAAAGTAATCTGAAACGCATTTTAATTCGCCTTTACTTCCTCAACACGAAGAGAAACATCTAAAATCTGGTCGATTTTCTTTTCTGTAATTCCTTGTTCAATTACAAATTTATATTTCCCTTTGAAGGGTAAACGACGACGTTTGAAAACAAGTTGATGTTCTACAACAGTTCCTGTTTCTTTGCCTATCCAACTTCCGTCAGGGTAAGTTGTTTTTATTTCGTATGGTTCTCGAACAGATTTCCCAACTGGGGGTGTTGAATTAAGGAAAATCCATAAATTGCTGTATTTGTAGTCAGTAGTTGTACGAAGTGTAATTACAAAATCATACACTTTGGTTGTGTCTTGAAATTCAACTACAAACTCAGGCTTTACATTTTGATCCCAAGTATTATTTTTAAAACCAAATGATTTCTGATAATAGGCAGATTCATTACAAGAACCTAACAGGAACGCCAATAAAAACAGAAAAAAACATTTTTTTATCATGGATTTGCAGGCTTGTTGTTATTTCCTTGATTGTTATTTTTCTTTTTCTTTCTTTGTTGACCTTTTGGACGATTGAAATTCTTTTCAAAACGATTCACGCTGTCCTGACCAACAACATTTGAGTAACCAATTTCAACAACTTTCTCCTCTGATTTCTCAAAGTCCTTCAAGTCTTTTGGTTTAACTCCGTCTTTATTCATTTTAACAATTTCCTTTACCCGTTCAGGAGAAAGCGCAATTAATCCGGTTTCACCATGATATCCGTACCACATTAATCGTTTAAAAACATCTGTTTTAAAATGGTATGCATCACCTTTTTCAGTGTGAAGTTTAGTTTCTGGTTTTGGAAATGACTTGATGGAATCCAAATACATATCTAATTCATAATTCAGACAGCATTTCAACTTTCCACATTGTCCGGCTAATTTTTGAGGATTTAAGGAAAGTTGCTGGTAACGTGCTGCAGAAGTTGAAACTGAACGAAAATCTGTCAACCAAGTTGTACAACACAGTTCACGCCCACACGAGCCAATACCTCCCAAACGAGAGGATTCTTGTCTGGAACCGATTTGTCGCATTTCAATTCGCACCTTGAAATCATCAGCCATATCTTTAATCAACTGACGGAAATCTACACGTCCCTCTGCAGTGTAATAAAAGGTGGCTTTTGACAAATCACCTTGATATTCAACATCAGAAATTTTCATTTCCATATTAAGGTTTAAGGCCAAGGTTCTTGCTTTATACATTAATTCTTTTTCCAAAGAACGACCTTTAATCCATTTGTCTATTTCTTCTTGATTTGCAATTCGAAGTACCTTTCGGGTTTCCATTGGCTTAAGATTCGGTGCTTTTTTACGCACTTGGATCCTTGCTAATTCACCAACAACAGATACAATTCCTACATCGTAACCGGGAGACATTTCAACAATTACCACATCTCCAACTTGTAATGGATAGCCTTCGGAATTTCGAAAGAAACTTTTTCGGGAATTTTTAAATCGAACTTCAACAATATCATAGGGTTGTTGCCCGGCAGGCAAAGCAATGTTTGCTAACCAATCATAAACTTCCAATTTATTGCAACCTCCAGAACTACACGTTCCATTGTTTTTACATCCTTTTGGAGTTCCACCACCACTACTGCATGAAGCACATCCCATTTTTTTATTTTAAACGTAAAATTAGCAAAAATCCTTTAACGAAATCAGGCAACATGAATGAAGCGCATCGCTTGAAAGCAAAGCTGAGTAAATAATATTCGCGCATTGGCATTTCGATCAATGTGATAGTATGCATTATCAAAGGTTTCCTGAAATTCGCGAATATTATTCCCAGAAATAAATGGTGCAAAATTTTTCAAAAACTTTTCCTCTTCTTCCGACACACGCGTCATAGATTCTCCAACATAATTTGAGAGTATACTCTGACGAAACATGTGTAATGCATAAATTATAAATAGCTTTTGCTTCTCCTTGGATTCAGAAGACATGTTATCCGCCCAATCCATCATGCCTAAAACATCTTTTTTATAGCTTGTTCGCATCAATTGAATGAACTGTTCGCGGTAGATGTTTTTATCTTCAGAAGCATTAAGGAATTCTAGTGAACGCAGGTAATCTCCTTCTGAAAAAGCAGCAGCAGAATCTGCCTCTGTCCTTACCAAATTAAATTTCTGACTCAGAAAAAAACTTAGTTCATCCGTAGAAATTTTTGGGATTCTTACTTTCTGCGTCCGCGATTGAATAGTAACCAATAATTTATCCGGATTTTCAGAAACTAATAAAAAATAAGTGTTAGCCGGCGGCTCCTCTAAAATTTTCAAAAGTTTATTCGAACAATCGGCATTCATTTCTTCCGCCATCCAAATAATCATTACTTTATCTCCTCCTTCGAATGATTTCAGGTTTAATTTTCTGATTATTTCCTTGCTTTCCTCTGTTCCAATTAGTGGTTTTCGTTCACGACTATCAATTCTCTTTGTCCAACTATACAAGCTGAAATAGGGAGTTTCTTTTAATTGTTCTCTCCAATCAACCAACGCATTGTCTGAAATTTTATGTGCCGCTAGAACTACTGGAAAAACAAAATGTAAATCAGGGTGCTGCATTTCATTTACGCGAATGCATGAGGGACAGGTCCCACAGCTGTCATTTTCATTTCTATTCTGACAAAACAAAAACTGGGCGAAGGCCAGAGCCAATGGCAAAGAACCATAACCTGCTTTTCCTGAAAAAAGCTGAGCGTGAGCAATTTTACCTGCGAGAACTTCTTTTCTTAGTTCCGCTTTGACTTCCTCCTGACCTATTACATCCTGAAATTTCACATTCAAAATTACTTATTTTCATAAGATAAATACAATCTCAATATTATATGCTAATTTTGTTTTACTAAAATTTAAATATCATTTTACAATGAAGAATCTTTTCTTTTTATTATCAATTTTGTTTGCTGGAACCCTATTTAGTCAAACTTTGCGTGTTAATGAAGGTAGTCAATCTACTGTAAAAGGAAATCAAACTGCTCTAATTATTGAAATTCCTTTTGTTTCGGAAGAATTTATTGTAGATGATTTGAAAAGTTATTTAAAAGAGTGGGGAAAGTGTAAAGAAATAAAAGGTGAATACGTTGTTTCTTTAGGTGAATGGAAAGATTATGGCTCAAAACTATTTGATGTTTATGCACATGTTGAAAAACAAAAGAATGGAGGAGCAACATTGTTTTTTTCAATAGATCTTGGAGGTGCTTTTTTAAATAGCAACGATCATTCAGACAAATACACTTTGTTTAAAAAATCAATTGAGGCATTCGGGAGAAATTCAGCCTCAAAATGGATTAACAACGAACTTGAAAAAGAAAATAAAATTCTTAAATCCCTTGAGAAAGAACAATCCGAACTTGAGGAAGACAAGGTTGATTTTGAAAAAGAAATTGAGGACTACAAAAAAAGAATAGAAGAAAATCAAAAGAAAATCCAAGAGAATATCTCTAACCAAGAGAAACAAAAAAACACGATTAAAACTCAGGCTTCAAAAATTGAAGAAATCGAGAAAAAAAAGAAAGAAATTTATTAATCTTCCTTACCCTTTATTAGCAAAACAATTTCTCCTTTTGGTTGATTCATTTTGAAATGCTCAATTTGCTGAACAAGTGTTCCCCTGTGAAAGGTCTCGAACATTTTACTAATTTCTCTAACCACACAAACTTCCCTTTCCAGTTCAAAGAAATCAACCATTTGTTCCAAGGTTTTTAATAAACGATGTGGCGATTCATATAGAACGATTGTTCGATCCTCTTGACTCAATAATTTCAGTCGAGTTTGTCGTCCTTTTTTGTGAGGCAGAAATCCTTCAAAAACAAATTTATCACAAGGAAAGCCACTACCAACTAACGCCGGAACAAAAGCCGTAGGGCCAGTTAAACACTCAACTTCTATATTGTTTTGAATGCAAGCCCTAACGAGCAAAAATCCTGGATCTGAAATGCCAGGAGTGCCTGCATCAGATACAAGTACAGCGGTTGACAGATTATTTATTATTTCAATCGACTTTTCTAAAAACCGATGTTCATTGTGAGCATGAAAAGGCAAGCACTTTTTTGATATTTCAAAGTGGTCCAATAGTTTCTTCGTCACGCGCGTATCTTCAGAAAATATTATATCTGCCTCTTTTAAGATTCTAAGTGCCCTTAAGGTAATATCCTCTAAATTTCCAATTGGAGTCGGTACTAAAATGAGCTTTGACATATTACCGCGTTAAAACAACATAATCATTGAGCACTGTTTCTAGAAATTTTATTCGCTCTTTTGGTGGCTCTTCTATTCCTAAAAGTTGGGCGGTGTCATCAGAAATTTTCATTATCAGGGAATCAATTTCCTTTCCTTTGTATTTCTTTCTATGCTGAATACAATTCTTTATGAAAATCATGTCTTCATCAGTAAAACGAACAACCTTTGGATAAATTGGTGTATAATCTTCATTGGTTTTAATTTTTAATACATCCGCAAGTTGGTAATATTGAGATGATTTATTTTTTATCACGATTGTTCCCACCAATGAATCTCCAATCCTTTGCTGACGATTTGATAATGCAACAACGAACGCATCAAAAATATTCCAAAAAGGAATTAAAAAAATAAAATAGCTTGTAGAAATCCATAGGAAATCACCTCTAAAAAGCCATCTTGTCATAACTTCTCTCCATCCTACTCGCTCACCATTTAGTTTTAATACACGGATTCCCAAGGCCATTTTACCGATGGTTTGCCCACCTGTTAAATACTCCATGACAGGCTGATATAAAATCCAAGGCAGTTTTGCAAGAAGCAACATAAAAAACAACCAGGTACCCATATTCGTAAAAAAGTCATCAAATTGAACAGCCATCATTACAACAAAAAGATAGATACTCAAGATAATTGTATCTATAATGTATGCGGCAACACGTTGAAAAACCGATGCAATTTCATATTCAATTTGAACATGTTGAGCCGATGTGAAATTTATTTTAGTCATAATTAGGCAAAAACATTTTTTACAACCTCTTCAATTTTTGCGCAAGGTACAATTTCTATATTGAATTTCTTGAAATCAACACCTTTAGAATACTTTGAAATAATAACTTTTTCATATCCGAGTTTTGCAACTTCGGATAGGCGTTGTTCAATACGATTCACTGCTCTAATTTCACCAGAAAGGCCAATTTCAGCAGCGAAAGCTACTGTTTTAGGGATTGGGAGATCTGCATTTGAAGACAATACAGCCATGGCTACTGCTAAATCAATTGCAGGATCATCAACTTTTATACCCCCTGCAATATTCAAAAAAACGTCTTTTGCTCCCAATTTAAAACCACATCGTTTTTCCAAAACAGCTAAAAGCATGTTCAAACGCTTGGAGTCGAAACCGGTTGAAGATCGTTGAGGCGTACCATAAGCTGCACTGCTCACCAATGCTTGTACTTCGACCAATAACGGGCGCAATCCTTCAATCGTTGATGCAATTGACACACCACTGAGATTTTGGTCTGTATTTGAAATTAATATCTCAGATGGATTATCAACAGGTCGCAATCCTGCGCCATGCATTTCATATATTCCTAATTCATTTGTTGAACCGAATCTATTTTTGATTGAACGCAACAAACGATAAATGTGATTTCTATCTCCTTCAAACTGCAAAACAGCATCAACCATATGTTCCAATACTTTAGGTCCGGCAATCGAACCATCTTTGGTAATATGACCTATTAAAAAAACAGGAATTGACGTTTGTTTCGCATACCTTAAAAGTTGTGCGGTACACTCTCTTACTTGAGAAATGCTTCCAGGAGAACTTTCAATATTTGATGAGAAAAGTGTTTGAATCGAATCGATAATAATCATTTCAGGTTTCAACTCTTGAGCCTGCAGAACTATTTGTTGCAAGTTGGTTTCAGTTAGCAAAAAACAAGTTTCATTTTTCAACCCAAGTCGATCTGCACGCATTCGAATTTGCCTATCGCTTTCTTCTCCTGAAACATAAAGAACCTTTAATTTTTCGCTTATTGCAAGCTGCAACAGTAAAGTTGATTTCCCGATTCCGGGATCTCCTCCCAATAGAACTATGGATCCGGGAACAATCCCACCACCCAAAACTCGATTAAATTCTTCATCATGGGTTGCAATTCGTTCTTCTTGCTGTTGTTCTACCTCCTGAATAAGCAATGGTTTTGAATTTCTTGAATCAGTTGAAAAGGCAACAACATTTTTTCCTTGCTTTTCTACGATTTCCTCAACAAATGTGTTCCATTCATGACAAGACGGACATTTCCCAAGCCATTTTGGAGCTTCGTAACCGCAATTCTGACAAAAAAAAGCTGACTTTATTTTAGACATCTAAAAAATTTATCTCATTTCTAAAAAGCATATCCAAACTTAAGACCAATTCCAAAATTTAATTTGATGTCATTTATTGGTAAATCATTCCCGTATTGCCTTGATTTTTCAAAAACAAGACCTAGATTTCCTGAAAAATCAATAAATAAATGCTCATCCATAAAATAATGATAGCCAACACCTACTCGAGGAATCATCCTCTGAGTGTATTCATAAAATGTTATTGAGCCACCATCTTGTGAATATAATTTTCGGTATCTGCGGTATTTAAATTCGGCACAAAGATATAATTCATCTCCCTTTGAGAATGGATAATACTTAAAAACCCCTCCAACGGAAGGCCCAATAAGTGTTTTTCCACTTTTCGAAGTTATTGATTCCGATAAAAAAGATTTTAAATAATTGTCTGTAACAAACCCAAAACCCAATTCAGAAGAAATTTTTTTCTTGAAAAGTCGCTCGTAATTAAAATTAACTTCACCTACGAAAATTGGAGCTACACTAATTTTTAAATAATTGCTAGGAAGATTAAACGTCTGTGCATTAGTACTTTTTGTAAAAAAAAATACTGCCAGAGTAAAAAACAGACAACTTAAATTATTTCCAACAGCTTTGTTCATTCTATTTACAAATGATTATTTGTTAAAATTAAAAAAATGATTGATAAGGATACGAACTTTCGAAAGTTGATAAATTTTTTTTCATTTTTTTTTGTAGTGACCCATTTTGGAAAAACAAAAAATATAAATTTGTCGACATAAATTTTGATTTTACTATGTCAAAGAGAAGAGCAATTATTAGTTACGACAAGTTAACAATTGAGCAGAAGAAGAAAATTTTAAAAGATTATCCTGATGGATATATCAACCACCTAACAACCATTAAAACTCCAACCGGTGAAATGCTGGATGCTTTAATTTGGGAAACGGACGAAGTTATATACTTGGTTAAAATAAATAAAATAGCTCCGAAAGTAAAACCAATCGTGGATGATGAAGATGATGATTTTGAAGAGGACTTCGACAAGGACCCAGCGTTGAAAGACGATGACATGGAGGAAGATAGTGATGACGACGACGATGACTACGACAAACCGGAAGATGACGGGGAGGACGATGACGACGAAGATTAATATCTAATTAGTAAAGATTTCTTTCTTATATTTGGGTTTCATTCAACTTATGAAACCCATTTCTTTTTTAAATGTACCACCTTCTCCATCCATCGATAAAGTTGGAGTTGAAGAACGGGTAGCACGATTTCAAACTCGAAGTATCAAAGATCAGTCGAAAATGCAAGGCCTGAAAATGGTTTTGAATATGATTGATTTAACTACTTTAGAAGGAAAAGATACTCCAGGAAAAGTCAGGCAAATGTGCTATAAAGCGCAACACCTTCATGATTTACATCCCGGTTTACCAACTGTAGCTGCATTTTGTGTTTATCCATCGATGGTCGCTATTGCAAAAAAAGAATTGAAAAATTCGAATGTAAAAATCGCATCTGTTTCGACAGCTTTTCCTTCGGGACAAGCCCCCAAGGAAGTAAAACTCACAGATACAAAATTTGCAGTGGATGCCGGAGCTGATGAAATAGACATGGTTATTTCACGTGGTAAATTCCTTTCGGGAGAGTATAATTATGTTTTTGATGAAATTGCAGCGATTAAAGAAGCTTGTGGGAAGGCGCGTTTAAAAGTAATTCTTGAAACAGGCGAACTGGCAACATTGGATAATGTCAGAAGAGCAAGTGATATTGCCATCTATGCCGGAGCAGATTTTATAAAAACTTCAACTGGAAAAATTCAGCCAGCAGCAACAATGCAAGTTACTTACACCATGTTGATGGCTATTCGCGATTATTTCGATGAAACAGGAATTATGGTGGGTATGAAACCTGCAGGTGGAATTTCAACATCCAAATTAGCACTGCACAACTTGGTAATGGTCAAAGAAATTTTGGGCGATCCTTGGCTAAACAATGAATGGTTTCGCTTCGGCGCAAGTAGCCTCGCAAATGACGTTCTTATGCAAATATTAAAAACGGAAACTGGCGTTTATCAGTCTTCCGATTACTTTACGATTGACTAATATGGCAATAGAAAATAATACTGAATCCTGGGACTACGCTCCATCGTTAGAAGGAACTTCCCACATTCAACTGAAAAAAAAATACGATTTATTCATTGATGGGAAATGGGTAAAACCAAAGAGCGGAAAATATTTCGCATCGATCAATCCGGCAAATGAAGAAGTATTGGCAGAGGTGGCACATGCAAATAAAGCAGATGTGGACCTTGCCGTTAAAGCCGCTAGAAAAGCATATAACAACGTTTGGTCAAAAATGGCTCCTTCGGAAAGAGCAAAATACATTTATCGAATTGCTCGATTGATGCAAGAACGTGCTAGGGAATTTGCTGTAATTGAGTCTTTGGATGCAGGAAAAACCATTCGTGAATCGCGTGACATTGATGTTCCTTTGGCTTGCAATCATTTCTTTTATTACGCCGGTTGGGCGGATAAATTGGAATATGCTTTCCCTAATCGCAAAGTAGAATCATTGGGCGTGGCCGGACAAATCATTCCTTGGAATTTTCCATTATTGATGGCTGCTTGGAAAATTGCTCCAGCTTTAGCTACAGGAAATACCGTGGTTTTGAAACCGGCTGAAACAACATCACTAACGGCACTGAAATTAGCTGAAATTATTGAAGAATCAGGCTTACCTGCGGGAGTAGTGAATATCGTTACCGGTTTTGGAGATACGGGCGCTGCAATAGTAAATCATCATGATGTCAATAAAATTGCATTTACAGGATCAACGGCTGTTGGGAAAATCATTCAAAAAGCAATTGCCGGAACGCACAAAAAAGCAACGTTGGAATTGGGTGGAAAATCTGCAAATATCATTTTCGATGATGCTCCGATTGACCAAGCTGTAGAAGGAATTGTAAATGGTATTTTCTTCAATCAAGGACATGTTTGCTGCGCAGGTTCTCGCTTGTTTGTGCAGGAAAACATCGCTGACAAAGTTATTCGGAAATTGAAACAGCGCATGGACAGTCTGTATGTTGGAAATCCGCTGGACAAAAACACAGACATTGGTGCGATCAATTCAAAAGAACAATTGGAAACAATCAATAAATACATTCAAATCGGTAAAAACGAAGGTGCTGAAATGTATCAACCCAAATGCGATATACCGAAAAAAGGATTTTATTGTGCTCCGACCATTTTCACCAATGTTGCTCAGTCGAATGTAATTGCACAAGAAGAGATTTTTGGACCGGTTTTAACTATTCAAACGTTCCGTACGGTGGATGAAGTTATTCAAAAAGCGAACAATTCACCTTATGGTTTAGCCGCCGGTGTATGGACCGACAAAGGCTCTCGCATTTTTAATTTAACTACAAAATTGCGTGCAGGTGTAATTTGGGCAAACACATACAATAAATTTGACCCGACTTCCCCTTTTGGAGGCTATAAAGAAAGTGGATTTGGCCGTGAAGGTGGATTACATGGCTTGAGTGGCTATGTGAAGTTGAGTTAAAATAATTATTTGAATGCTCGGAATTCTAAATTAAAATTATGTCACGTTTGGAAATTTTAAAAACATACAAAATATACATTGGGGGGCAATTCCCAAGAACCGAATCCGGAAGGTATTACACACCATTGGATAAAAAAGGAAAACCATTGGCAAATGTATGCTTGTCTTCAAGAAAAGACGTTCGGAATGCGGTGGTTGCTGCTCGAAAAGCTTTTGGTTCTTGGTCGGAGCGTTCAGCGTTCAACCGCGGACAGATTTTATATCGCATTGCTGAAATGTTGGAAGGCAGAAGAACTCAGTTTGTGCATGAATTAACAATTCAAGGGTTGACAAAAGCCAATGCGGAAAAGGAAGTTAATTTAAGTATTGATCGCATTGTTTATTATGCCGGTTGGTGCGATAAATACAATCAAGTTTTGAGTTCGGTAAATCCGGTGAGTTCGGCGCATTTCAATTTCTCCACCTGCGAACCGATGGGTGTTGTAGGCATCATTGCGGAGCAAAGCACTTCGTTGATTGGATTGGTTTCCATGCTTCTTCCGGCTATTTGCGGTGGAAATACGACTGTTGTCTTGGCTTCCGAAAAATTACCACTTTGTGCTGTAACTTTCGCTGAAGTTTTGAACTCTTCTGATGTTCCCGGAGGCGTGGTGAACATTTTGACTGGTTCGGTAAGCGAGATGGCTCCTACCCTAGCGTCTCACATGGACGTGAACGCGCTGATTGTTTCACATTTGGAAGAATCATTGAAAAAGAATTTGTCTGTTGCTGCAGTCGACAATTTGAAACGCAAATACGAATTCACAGCAGATTGGAACAAAGCCGATTCGCAAGGATTACATTACATTGGAGATTTACAAGAAATCAAAACCACTTGGCATCCGATTGAGAATATTGGTGGCGC
>CANGLG010000069.1 GCA_947454395.1 Flavobacteriales bacterium | reverse complement strand
ATTACAATGCAATCATTCCAATCAATACTCAAGCCATTAAAGAACTAAATTACAAGGTTGAAAAGGCAACATTGAGTGATGCTTCAATTAAAACAAATGTTCAAGATCTTTCTGGTTCATTACAAACAATATTAGCCCTTCGTGGTGTTTCATTTGATTGGAATCATTCGGTCAATCAAGAAATCCAACTTGATTCAACTAACCATATTGGCTTTATTGCTCAGGAAGTTCAAACGGTTGAGCCAAGATTAACTTTTACGGGAGACAACAATCTTTTACATGTTGATTACAACAAAGTAGTGCCTGTTTTAGTAGAAGCCATCCAAGAGCAAAATGCCATAATTTCTCATCAGGATTCATTGCTAAGTGATTTAACAAATCGTTTAAATAGCCTAGAGATTTGCATCAATGCTTTAAACTTATGCAATCAAAACCAACCAATTCAAATGGCTCAGCCCTCAATAGGACAAACCGTTTCATTGAATACAGTTCAATCAATTGTATTAAATCAAAACGTACCAAACCCTTTTGCAGAGCAAACAGTAATCACTTATTCAATTCCTGAATCAGTTAATAAAGCAGACCTATTGTTTTACGATTCGAACGGCAAGTTAATAAATACTGTTTCTATCAAAGAAAGAGGAAACAGTCAATTAAATGTTTTCGCTAATGATTTAAGTACCGGCATCTATACCTATACATTAGTAGCAGACGGTCAAATCGTAGCAACCAAAAAAATGGTAAAACAATAAACATTTCATTTACTTCAAAACTTAATCCCCGAGCAACCCTCGGGGAATTTTTGATAAACTTCAGTTAAATTCTAAAATTGGACTTAGATTAAAATGCTCCTTCCTTAATTACATCAACCAATGAAGGATCAAGCAACGTGCTTGTGTCTCCAAGATTTGAAGTATCGCCTTCTGCTATTTTTCGCAGGATGCGACGCATGATTTTTCCACTTCGAGTTTTTGGTAATCCCGGCACAAACTGAATTTTATCCGGTTTTGCAATTGGTCCGATTACCCGAGAAACAGTTTGAAGAATGTCCTTTTTGGTTAATTCAGCATCTCCATGAGTGTCGTCAATGATGACATACGCATAAATCCCCTGCCCTTTGATATCATGCGGATAACCAACCACTGCGCTTTCAATTACTCCGGTGTGCATGTTTATCGCGTTCTCTACTTCTGCTGTTCCAATGCGATGACCGCTAACATTCAAAACATCATCTACCCTACCCGTAATTCGATAATTTCCGTTTGAATCCCGGTAACATCCGTCTCCGGTAAAATATTTATTTTCATAAACCGAAAAGTACGTCTGACGACATCGTTCATGGTCGCCATAAGTTGTCCGAATCATTCCCGGCCATGGAAATTTAATACACAAATTACCTGAAACATCATTTTCTTCAATTTCATTTCCTGAATCATCAACCAGACAAGGTTGAACTCCTGGCAAAGGCAACGTAGCATAGGACGGAATTCCTGGTGTTACATCGGCTAGATTAGAAATCATAATTCCACCAGTTTCCGTTTGCCACCATGTATCCACCACCGGACAATTTTCCTTTCCAATATGTTTATTGTACCAATGCCAAGCTTCCTCATTAATTGGCTCACCGACAGAACCTAATACTTTCAGCGAACTTAAATCTTTGTCGTTGATGGTGTCCAAACCAAAGCCCATCAAACTTCGAATTGCCGTTGGCGCAGTGTATAAAATATCCACTTTGTATTTTTGAACGATTTCCCAAAAACGACCCGCGTCCGGCCATGTAGGAATTCCCTCAAACATGAGTGTTGTTGCTCCTGCGCTCAATGGTCCGTAAACAATGTAGCTATGTCCGGTAATCCAACCAATATCTGCAGTACAAAAATGAACTTGTCCCGGTTGGTATTGAAAAACATTGACAAAGGTGTAATTCGTCCAAACCATGTATCCGGCGGTTGTATGAACCACTCCTTTTGGTTTACCCGTTGAACCTGAAGTATAAAGAATGAAAAGACTATCTTCCGCATCCATTATTTCCGGTTCACAGAATAGCTGACCTTGCTCAATAACTTTTTCCATTTCGTCGGACCACCAAACATCACGACCTTTAAGCATGCTTACCGGGGTATGCGTTCGAAGGCAAACAATTACTTTTTTCACCGTGTGATTTCCCATCAAAGCATCATCAACCACATTTTTCAAAGGAATGTCCTTTGCCCCGCGAAAAGCACCATCACATGTTATAATAAATTCAGCTTTTGCATCTTCCAATCGATCTGCAATTGCTTGTGCTGAAAATCCGCCAAAAATAACAGAGTGAATTGCTCCAATGCGCGCACAAGCCAGCGTTGCAATTGCCAATTCAGGAATCATGCCCATGTAAATACAAACACGATCTCCTTTTTTTAAACCGTTGTTTTTCAGAACATTGGCAAATCGGTTCACTTGTTCATAAAGTTCTCGATAAGTCAAAACAACCTTTTCTTCTTTCGGATTATTGGCTTCAAAAACGATAGCAGGAACATCCGCTTTGTCAGTTAAATGCCTGTCCAAACAATTTTCCGTAATGTTGAGTTTACCACCTTCAAACCACTTTACTGATGGATTTTTGAAATCCCACTTCAGAACCTTATCCCACTTCTTTTTCCAAACAAAATGATTTGCAATTTCTCCCCAAAATTTCTCCGGTTGTTCGGTGCTTTGTTTGTATTGATTGTTATAATCTTCGAGCGATTTAATTTGATAAGGATAACTCATTGTTAAAGATTTGAATAAGCTAAAATTAATGAAAGAAGTGAAAGAAATAACGGTATTTGAATAAATTTCACACCTACAATTTAATTAACTTGCTTGTATGAAGATTCTAACAACAAAACAATTACTAGAAGCCGATCAATTCACTATTGAAAAAGAACCAAATGAATCTATTGACTTGATAGAGTCTTGTTTTATTGAAAATGCTCAAACCAATTTTCATTTATTGAAAAATGAAGAGATTAAACAGAAAATCAAAACAAGGAAAAAATTTTCTCACAAAGGAACGTATGGTCACGCACTAATCGTTGCCGGTTCAATAGGAAAAATGGGAGCTTGCGTTTTGAGTACAAAAGCCGCACTTCGTTCCGGTGCAGGATTAGTTACAGCGTTTGTTCCAAAATGTGGCTATGAAATCATTCAGATGACAAATCCAGAGGCGATGTGCGAATTAAGCTCTGAAGAAAATTTTCTTGCCGGTGATTTGATTTGGAAAAATTATTCTGCTATTGGAATTGGACCGGGAATCGGTAAAGAGATAAAAACCATGCAATTGATTGAACATTTGCTCCATAATTATTCGGGACCTTTAGTGCTTGATGCCGATGCTCTGAACCTTATCTCAGAATACGATTCGCTATTTGATAAAATCCCTGAAAATTCAATTTTAACGCCTCATCCGAAAGAATTCGATCGTTTATTTGGAAAATCAGATTCCGCATTTTCACGATTAAACAAACAAATGGAACAGGCTAAAAAACTGAAATGCTTTGTCGTTTTAAAAGGAACTTACACATCTTTTTGTGGACCGGAGGGAGTTGTATATTTCAATAACACCGGAAATTCAGGTATGGCAAAGGGTGGTTCAGGAGATGTCTTAACGGGTTTACTTACAGGGCTTTTGGCTCAAGGATATTCAACCGAAGACACCTGTAAAATTGGTGTTTGGATTCATGGTCTTGCAGGTGATTTTGCTGCCAGAAAAAAAAATGAAATTACAATGACTGCAATGGATTTGATAGATGGTTTTACGGATGCTTTTAATGAAGCAATCTTGTAATTGTTTTGGGTAACATCAATAAAAACGGTAAAGCTTGTTTGAAATCCAACTCAGAATACTCTAAACCAAGTAAACGAATTCTATCGTAGTAGGAATTGTGATTTTCATAATACATTTTTTCGCTCTGCATGAACCACGCTTTCTGACCTAACTTCTGAGCTAAAAACCATTTTTCAATTAACCTGGCTGTTCGTCCATTTCCATCATTCCATGGATGAATTTTGACAAAAACTAAATGAATAAACGAAGCAAAATAAAATACTTCTTCAATTTTCAACTCAGTTTTTAGTAAATAATCGATGTCATCAAAAAGTTTTTTCATTTCTATTTCTACTTCAAAAGGAGAAACTGCCACGTACTCAATTTTTCCGTCAGCGGTGGTGACATACATATTTTGAGTCCTGTATTTACCCTGCCAATTTGCACTTAATATGTTTCTAGATAATAATTTATGAGCCTCAAAAATGTTTAACTGATTGAGTTCATTGACTTGTGCAAAATTGTAAGCTTCGTAAAGGTCATCGATTTTTTTCGTGTAATCTGGTAGGAATTCAACCCCAAACTTCTTGTGCTTAATGTAGCTGTCTAATTCAATTTTTTCACCTTCAATTTTACTACTAAAAACGGATGATACAGAAACATAAAAACTAAACGATTCAGTAGAAATTTCTGCATCTTCAAGAGCTTCAAAATTCAATTTTAATGAATTAGGAACTTGCTTTAAATAAGTTTCAAGCAACTCAATTGAAATTAGTTGTAGGTTTTCAATCATAATTTCAATTTAAAACGGGCTTTCTTCCTCCGTATCCCATCGTGTAACACGCTGAACCCCATCCACTTCTTCAAACTTTTGTGTCAATTGTTCGAGTTGTTCTGTATCGTAAACCAAAACTTTGATTTTTCCTTCGAAAATTCCATCGTTTGTATCAAAGGAAATGCTCTTCATGTTAACGCTATTCTGTTTGGAAATGATTTCAGTCAATTTATTTACCAAGCCCAATTGGTCAATTCCAATAATTCGAATCGCTGCAATGCGCTCCACCATATGATTTGATTTCCAACGTGCTTTGATACAACGGTAAGCCATCTTCCCCATCAAATGTACTGCATTCGGGCAATTAAATCGATGAACTTTAATTCCTTCACCAATCGTAATGAAGCCAAAAACCTTATCACCGGGAATAGGATTACAACATTTGGCCATCTGATAATCAAATCCTTTGAAATCATCACCAATTAAAATTGTATCTTGCTTGGTATCAATTCCTGAAAAATTGTCACCGTTTTCAAGATGCTTATTTTTCTTGACAACAGGTTCTTTTTTCGGCGCTTGAAGCAATCCATTTTGATTATCAAGTTCCCGTAATTTTGAAAGGTCAATTTTTCCTTTTGCGATTCTAAAATAAAGTTCTGTTGCACTTCCAACGCCAAAGTACTTTTCAAGAAAAGAAATATTGTCTGAACTCATTCTCAAATTAAATTGCTTGAATTTACGTTCTAATATTTCCTTCCCGTCTTGAGCGATTACTTTTCGCTCCTCATTTAATGAAGACTTAATCTTTTGCTTAGCTCTGGCAGAAACAACAAATCGCAACCATTCTTCGTTCGGTTTTTGCTTTGCAGATGTAATTATTTCTAACTGGTCTCCATTGTTTAATTGATAACTTAATGGCATCAATCGATTATTTACCTTGGCTCCAATGCATTTATTACCAATGTCTGTGTGAATGTCATACGCAAAATCTAATATCGTAGAACCAATTGGCAAAACCCGTAATTCACCTTTGGGAGTAAAAATGTAAATTTCATCGTTGAAAAGATTCAACTTAAAATCATTGACAAAATCCAAGGCACTCGAATCAGGATTGTCCAACAATTCACGAATTTCAGCAATCCATCTGTCGAATTTACTGTCATCGTTTTTTGATTCTTTGTATTTATAATGTGCTGCGAGTCCACGTTCAGCAATCTCATCCATGCGTTTTGTGCGAATTTGTACTTCCACCCATTTTCCTGTTGGTGACATCACCGTAGTATGCAAAGATTCATAACCGTTTGCCCTTGGAGTAGAAATCCAGTCTCTCAAACGCTCCGGACTTGGTTGGTAATAATCTGTAACGATACTATAAATTCGCCAACAATCTGGTTTTTCAAGCTCAACCGGTGTTTCAACAATGATTCGAATGGCAAAAACATCAAAGACTTCTTCAAACGGAATTCCTTTGGATTGCATTTTGCGCCAAATGGAAGAAATAGATTTGGTTCTTGCTTTTATATCAAAAATATAGCCTTCATGGAGTAAAGTCTCGCGAATTGGCGCTGTAAATCTTCGAATAAATCGATTTCTGACATCCGCTGTACTTTTCAATTTGGATTCAATATCCTTGTAAACTTCAGGCTCACAATACATCATCGAAAGATCTTCAAGCTCTGTTTTAACTGAATATAAACCAAGTCGATGAGCCAGTGGAGCATAAAGAAATTTCGTCTCCGAGGCAATTTTCAGCTGTTTATCCGCACGCATGCTAACTAATGTTCGCATGTTATGCAAGCGATCTGCCAACTTGATTAGAACAACACGAAAATCGTCTGAAATCGTAAGAATCATTTTACGAAAATTTTCCGCTTGTATGGAAGCATTTTCATCAAAAACTTCCGGAATTTTTGTAAGACCATCAATGATTAATCTCACTTTTGGACCAAACAAATCTTCAACGTCTTGTAAGGTAATGTGCGTATCCTCAACCGTATCGTGCAACAAAGCACAAACAACAGCTGTAGCACCTAAACCCATTTCTTCTGCACAAATTTTAGCAACAGCAATTGGGTGATAAATGTATGGCTCACCCGATTTTCTACGCATGTCTTTGTGTGCATCCAATGCGACATCAAAAGCCTTTCGGATAAGACTTGTATCTTCCTTGGTTCTGTCTTTTAAAGCACGTAATAATCCCTTAAAAGCAAGCAGTATTTCTTTGCGTTCGAGTTCAAAATTGACTTCGATATTTGAACCGTATTCTTGCATTATTTTGCTGGAAGTATTTTAGCTTTAACTTCTCCAAAACCGATTCTAACACCATTTGCTTCTGAGTGACCGCGCATAATAACTGTATCTCCGTCCAAAATAAATTTACGTTCTGAACCATCATTCATTTTCAATGGTTTCGTTCCTTTCCAGGCCAATTCTAACATAGAACCATAAGAATCTTCCGTTGGTCCAGAAATTGTTCCTGACCCCATTAAATCACCACAACGTACATTACATCCATTCACTGTATGGTGAGCAAGCTGCTGCGCCATGTTCCAATACATGTATTTGAAATTTGAGTTACAAATAACTGTTTCATTCGAATTTTCAGGTTCAATAGCTACTTGTAAATGAATGTCGTATGATTTTTTTCCTTCGAATTCAAGGTATGAAAGCACTTTCGGTTCTTGTTTTGTGGTTTCAACAGCATAAGGCTCAAGTGCATCCAAAGTAACGATCCAAGAAGAAATCGAAGATGCAAAATTCTTAGCTAAAAATGGTCCAAGAGGAACATATTCCCAAGCTTGGATATCGCGTGCAGACCAATCATTAAATAAACACATTCCGAAAATATAATCTTCTGCTTCTGCCGTTTTAATAGAATCTCCAAGCGGTTTACCGTCATAGGTAACAAAAGCCATTTCTAATTCAAAATCAACCTGACGAGAAGGAGCATAAATCGGATCCTCTGTTGGAACGGGTTTTATTTGACCTTTCGGACGGTGAATATTTTGACCTGAAAGAATTACCGATGAGGCGCGACCATGATATCCAACAGGAATCCACAACCAATTTGGTAAAAGCGCATTAGCTGGGTCTCTAAACATCATTCCTACATTGGTTGCATGTTCCTTACTCGAATAGAAATCAGTATAATCTCCAATTTGAACAGGCATGCACATTTCCACCTCGTTGATGTCAAATAATACTTCATGAACATGCACGTCATTTTGTTTCAACTCACTGCAATTTGAATCAAACAACTCTGAAAGTCGATTACGTAAATTTCGAGTAACTACTTTTCCGTGTTTCATTAACGAATTAAGAAATTCATTGTCAAAATCAGCGAGCACGAAACCAAGATTGTTCAAATATCCAAATTGAAACAGATTACGTAAATCAATTACTTTATCACCAATACGCGTTGCAACGAATGGGGTCAAATCAGCTGTTTTTACCACTCCAAATGGAAGGTTTTGAATCGGAAAATCAGAATTTTCAGGAACTAATATCCATGATTTTAATTCGGGGTTATTTGCTTTTATCATAGTAATTATGAATTTTTTAATTGCGAATTGCTAACGAGATATATTGCAAAAAGAACTAGCAATTAATCCGTTCGCAACTCTAAAATTAGTTAAACATTAAAACGGAAGTGCATCACATCGCCATCTTCCACAACATATTCTTTACCTTCCACTTTAAACTTACCAGCTTCTTTAACGGCAGCTTCTGAACCAAACGTTGTAAAATCGTTGTATTTCATAACTTCAGCACGAATAAATCCTTTTTCAAAATCAGAGTGAATTACACCTGCCGCTTGTGGAGCCGTCATTCCGTTACGAATAGTCCATGCACGAACCTCTTTAACACCAGCTGTAAAATAGGTTTGTAAATTCAAAAGTGAATATGCCGAACGAATCAAACGATTCACACCCGGCTCATCCAAACCAAGTTCATCCAAAAACATTTTACGTTCATCGTAAGTTTCAAGCTCTGTTATGTCTGCTTCAATTTTCGCTCCAATTAATAAAACTTCAGCATTCTCATGTTCAACTGCCTTACGAACCTCGTCCACGTAATGATTTCCCGTTTTTACAGAATCTTCATCCACATTGCAAACATACATAACCGGTTTAGAAGTAATCAAATTGAATTTGTGAATTATGTCGCATTCTTCTTGCGTAAAGTCCAATCCTCTTGCAGAAATACCTTTTTCTAAGCCTTCTTTAATTTTTAAGGCCAATTCATTTTCTTTCAAGGCTTCTTTATCCCCAGATTTTATGATTCGAGCCAAACTTGCAATTTTTTTCTCGATGGTATCAAGATCTTTCAATTGCAATTCAATATCAATGATTTCTTTATCTCGAATTGGATTTACACTTCCATCAACATGGATAATATTTCCGTCGTCAAAGCAACGCAAAACATGTAAAATCGCATCTGTTTCTCTGATGTTAGCCAAAAACTGATTACCCAAACCTTCTCCTTTGGAAGCTCCTTTTACTAATCCAGCAATGTCAACAATTTCCATCGTTGTTGGGACCACTCTTTCCGGATTGACGATTGACTCTAATTTTTCAAGTCTGGGATCAGGAACGGAAATAGTTCCAATATTGGGTTCTATCGTACAAAAAGGAAAGTTCGCTGATTGCGCTTTTGCGTTTGATAAACAGTTAAACAATGTTGATTTTCCTACGTTTGGCAATCCAACTATTCCACATTTTAAGGCCATTTAATTTAGTTTTCTGCAAAGATAGATAAACTATGCAAAATTCATTCAGGTATGAAAACTAAAAAGAATAGATTATAAATTAATAATTTTTGCTTCGATACGTCTGTTCATAGCTTTGTTTTCAGGAGAATCATTCGGATATTTTGGTTTAGACTCACCATAACCAACAGTTGTTATTCGACTTGCTTCTATTCCTTTGCTAACAATATATTTTTTTATTTCGTCTGCTCTATTTTGAGATAATTTTAAATTATATTTTTCATCGGAATCTGAATCTGTATGCCCCGAAATTTCGACTTGAACTTTTTTATTTTTCTTCATAAAAGCCACAAAACTGTTCAATTCTTCATTGTATTCTGTCTTAATATTGAATTTGTCTGTATCAAATAAAACATTCAATTCAATGGACTCTCCAAGACTGAAAGGAGTAAAAATGATTTTTTCGTTTACAAAAATACTGTCATTCAATTTTACTTTCGTAATCAACTTCAAACTATCACCAAACATACAAGGAGTAAAATTTATTTTAAAATTGTTGTTCATTCGATGAAAATTATGATTGAAAACATTTTTTAACTCGTCTCGTGAAAATAATTGTCTAAAATACCCACCCGTTTCATTACTTATGAAACTCAAATAGTCATCATCAACATATTCACCAAAACCAATTGTGTTAACAACAACTTTTGATTTTTTTGCCGTTGCTATTAAATCAACTAAATCCGTTGCTATTTTGGAAGAATTCTCACATCCATCAGTTAGTAAAACGATCAATTTATCCTTATACTTTGCATTATTTAACTCTTCTACTCCAAGTTTTAAGGCATCTTGAATAGCCGTTGTAAAACCAAAACCCTGAAGCCCAATTGGTTTTAATAAACCTTACAAATCCTTTTTATTGGTTGAAGTGATAAGTTTTTTCGTTTCATGATCAAATTTTATGAGTGTTATTTCATCGTCTTTATGCTTGTAATTAATTGCTGAGTCTAAAGCTATCTGAACAATATTTGCTCTATCATCACCCATGGAACCACTATGGTCAAGAATGAAGACGACCGACATTGGTTCTCTTTTACCGTTGATCTGAGAAGTGAATTTGTAATTAGCTACTTTACAGCTCATACTATCCTTGATTATTTTTATTCCAACAATTGATTTCTTTGTAACATTTGAAAAATATTCATTTGTAGTGGGATTAAAAAATGTGTACGATATACTTCCATTTTGGTCTAAAGAAATATTCGCCTGGAAAGACTCCAAATCATATGAACCCAAATCTTTCGCTTTAATGGCAGTAGGTCCATTAGTAGGTTTTGAAAGAGCAATATAATTTACTGGAGCTTTTGAATCCTCCGTTAATACTTTTTCAGCTTTAACACCATTTTTCATATAAACTGGACTTCCTTTTTTTGAAAAAGAAACTCCTTTGTTTCCACCTATTACACTGCATGAAACAGCTAGAATTGCTAATGCTAGAAATAAAATTATTTGTTTCATTCTCGAATATTCATCTAATTAAATTTACATGACCGATGACTTTTTTGCGTTCATCTTCATTTAAAACTTTATAGTTGATAACCCAAGTGTATGTTCCATCTTGGCATACCTTATTGCTAATTTTCGAAACTCCATCCCAAGCTCCATTCGTATTTGTGTAAATTGTTGGAATATCGGGTAAATCCTTCGTTTCAAAAACTACCTCTCCCCATCTATCGAATATTGTAAATAAATAGTTCTTACTATCAACGATTGGTTCACTAAAATATGGAAAGAATAGTTGATTATGTTCATCCTCATCTGGAGTAAACGTATTTGGTACATATAAAAGTAAATCCGGTTCAATTTTTATTGTTTGAACAGCCGTATCAGGACAATATCCTATATTGGTGGCAATTAATTGAACATAATAAACTCCTGGAGGACAACCATATGTATAATCATAAATATCAACATCAGTAGGATTATAATAAAAAGATGGTGTAGCAAACAACTCATATACAGGTAATTGAGGATTACATTCACCTAAATTCCAAATATAGTCAGTAGCTCCAACGGAAGTATTAATAAAGCTAAAAGTTGGATTAAAGTAAGACTGAATGGGATCTGACACATCAAACGAGGCGAAAGCAGGAATCAGTCCTCCAATGCTTATTGAATCAACTGCTAT
>CANGLG010000068.1 GCA_947454395.1 Flavobacteriales bacterium | reverse complement strand
TATGATTTTGACCACATGGCTGATAGCATTTTCACACGAGAGGTAAGCAACGTAGCAAAAACAACCTATTTTTTAAGCAGCAATTATAATTTAAAAATTAATTCTCGCTTGTTTTTTAAAGTGGGTGTTCAAGATGAAATAATTGGTTTAGACCTCTATTACAAAACCAAAGACAACATTTTTGCGCCTGAACGACAAATTTGGGATTATCAAAGCAATACAAATTTAGTTCAAGCATTTGCGCACTTAAAATACGCAGTTTCAAGTAAACTGACATTAAATGCAGGTGTTCATTCGCAATATTTCTTTCTAAACAATTCAAAAACAATCGAACCCAGATTGGGACTTGTTTACAATGTAACGAATAAAAGTAGTTTTAATTTGGGTTATGGATTACATTCACAAATGCAACCAATCAACGTGTACTTTTTACAAAGCAAAGATTTAGCTGGAAATACCTTTTACAACAATAAAAACTTAGATTTCACGAAAAGCCATCATTTTGTTTTAGGATATAATCTGCAACCCTTCACTGATTGGAGAATTAAAACAGAAGTGTACTATCAATCCATCTTTAACGTTCCTGTCACGTCTTTTTCTAGCAGTTACTCGATGTTGAATACAGGTTCAACCTTCAAAACAGATTTAACCGATAGTTTGATAAATAATGGAACCGGCTCAAATTATGGTGTGGAACTAACCGTAGAAAAGTTCTTTAGTAACGGTTATTATGGTTTAATAACGGCATCTGTATATAATTCAAACTACAAAGGAAGTGATGGTGTTAGTCGAAATACAGCTTTTAATGGAAGATATGTATATAACATACTGGCCGGGAAAGAATGGAAAATTGGCCGAGAAAAAAGAAATCGTTTTTCAGTAGACGTTAAGTTTACTAATGCGGGCGGTAGAGCATATACACCAATTGATTTAACAGCATCCAAAGCAATCGGACATGAAGTGCTTTCAACGGATGCCTATTCCGGTTATTATGCAAATTACTACCGTTTAGATTTAAAAGCCGGATTCACGCTAAATAGCGGAAAGCGAAAAATAGCACAAACTTTATCGTTGGATTTGCAGAATGTGACCAATCATAAAAATGTGTTTTCTCAAAGTTATGATAACAAAATGCAAGGCCTTAGTACAACATATCAGCTCGGATTTTTCCCGAATGTTGTATATAAGATACAGTTTTAAAAAACGATTTCCATATCTACTTCCGCTTCGAGGCGAAAAAATCCTTCATCAGTTGGCTGCATTCCTCTTGTAGAATTCCATTTACAACCAAAGTTGAAGGGTGATACAATGGCTTTTCATGTAATCCAGCTCCGCGATGTTCATCTCGGGCGCCATAAACAATTTTATCGATTTGTGACCAATAAAGTGCTCCGGCACACATGCAACATGGTTCGAGTGTAACATACAAAGTGCATTCTTTCAAGTATTTTGCTCCCAAGTATTGAGCCGCTGCAGTGATGGCCTGAATTTCTGCATGCGCAGTAACATCCGTCAAGGTTTCCGTTAAGTTATGTCCACGGGCAATGATTTGATTTTTACAAACGATGACCGCACCAACAGGAACTTCATTGAGTGAAGCTGCGTGTTTCGCTTCCACAAGCGCCTGTCGCATAAAATACTCGTCGTTATAAGGACTAATCATCATACACAAGGTTAAGAACTATCGCAAAAACTCACAAGAAATTGTTTAGAAGATTTTCAAATATTTTCCACTTGTTGGCATTCTCCCCTTACCTTTCGGGAATGGAAATAATTGATTTACTCATTCTTATTCCCTTGATTTACGGTGGTTGGAAAGGCTTCAAAAGAGGTTTTATAATGGAACTTTTCACTATTCTAGCATTAGTAGTTGGCTTGTATGCTGCTTTTCATTTCTCCGATAAATTAAATGAAATGGTAGTGGAAAAAACGCATGAACGTCCTGGATATTTGCCAGCAATTTCATTTTTGATGTTGTTTTTAGCAGTTGGGGCGATGGTATATTTTGGAGGAAAAGCACTTGAAAAAGTACTCAAAATCGCACAGTTATCCGTATTAAATAAAAGCATCGGAGCAGGAATTGGAGTTCTCAAATGGGGATATTTGATTGGTTGTATTTTAGTGTTCTTTAATTCCCTTGATTCAAATGAAAAATTCATCACCAAAAAACACAAGGAAAATGCAATTCTTTATCCAGCAGTGACTGGACTTGTGGGGTATTCCATTCCGGGAGTAAGTTCAACGCATCTTTTTGATTTTATTGATACCCAAGAAAAGGCCGAAGAAACGAAACTTACCGTGGATGAAGTAATTGAAGCAAAAGAAATAGCGGATAGCCTTGGAATTGAAGTGAAAGATGCAAAAACAATTACTGAAATACATCAAAAATATGGGAAATAAAATAATGCTCCACTTGATATTCTTTCTTTTTTCGGGACTTGTTTCAGCACAAGGGCTTTTTGACAAAATGAAAGAAAAAGAGTCAAAAAAGAAAATCGTAAAAACCGGACCCTATTTCGGTGTACAAAGCGGAAAGTTTTATGCAGGAGAAATTGGTGTCGAACGTCAATGGAAACAAGGAAAATTGATGAGTCCAAATACTCATGCGTTGCATTTTGGAGTAAATTATACCTATGATTTTTCAAGGTGGAATCCTGTTTTAGGATATGATATTGGTTATTGGTTTCGTAAAAGCAATGTTGGTTTAACCTGGGGAGGCTCACTCTGTATGCGTTCCAATTTTGAAGATTACCGTTTTGGAATTGTCCCAACTATTGGTTATAAAGTATGGCAAGTACATATTCAGACAGGTTATCACATTCTTTATCCTTTCAAAAATTCAGATCCAAATTCATTTGTAACCAATACATTATTTCTAAGTGCACGATTTGTGCTTGTGAACGATCGTGATGTAAAAAAGAAAGACAACTAGTTTTAGAGTTTTATTGTTAAAAGTTTCTCAGAAATTAAAAATGACACAGAACTTTTTTAACTTTACTTGTAATTACCACCCCAACTTACATGCGATTGTTGCTTTTTCTTTGTTTACTCACAACATTTGGGTCTTACGCTCAAAAGTGTGATTTTCAATTTGATATAACGTGCGATACATCCAAATTTGATTTCGCAGATTACAAAGATTCTCTTGCTTTCTATGAATCGTTATTTGGAAGAAAAAAAGATGCCAAAATTGATGATGAAAAACTCAAACTGGCATTTTATGTTGCTTTACGGTATTATCCTGAGTTGAACGATGCGAACCTGAATTTAAACCTGAAAAGTATTAATACAACCATGCAGGCACAGCCGAAATGGACTTTTATTTTCAGGACTAAAGAGAATCGTGGTTACCAGATCTTGATTAATCGTGACAATACCATCAATGGAATGTATTACAAAGATTTGTCGTTTAATTCGTTGGTTGGTTGGATCGGACATGAATTGGCACATATTCTTGATTATTCCAAAAAAGACAATGGAGAAATGATTGCGTTCATTGCTGATTACGTGACCTCGAAAGATAGAGTGCGTAAAACGGAAACAAGAGCTGATAAAGAGACCATTCGTCACGGTCTTGGAATTCAATTACTTGATGGTGTTACCTTTTTTCACAACAGTAAACGAATTTCACACGAATACCGAGAACGAAAGAAAAATTATTATTTATCACCCGAAGAAATAGTTGCTGAAATTAAGCAACATTGCGATTAAAATATTGTAGTATTTTCAATTCTTCTGATCTTAGAATTAATAAAACTTCAAATTGATGTCTTGTGTGACAATGCTCTTCTCCGGAACAGTAAATTTCGCTTGAGTATATGACGGAGGACCAAAGGAACCCATTGCATTATTTGAGAAAGCAAAACCTTCAGACGGTATTCCCATCCAGTTTTTGTCAATTTGATTATTATTATTTTCATCATGAAAAATTCCAAAAGCATAATCACCCGCAGGTAAACTGTCAATGGTTATCGTCATACTGTTTATTTGAGCATTTGGGAATATTTCGCGGAAAGCCTGAGAAGGATCGTTGAATGTTGCCGAGGAATTGTATAATGCAAAACTCACTTTTCCATCTGAATTTTGCATCCCACTTATATTTACAACGAGCTTTGAAAGAGTATTTGTAGAGCTGGTTGTATCTTCAACTATTTGTGTTGAAGGCTGAATTTCTTCTTGTTTCTTTTTTTTACATGATGAAAACACCGTTAAAATCAAAAAACAGAAAGTAAAGTTTAGAATAGTTCTCATTGGAAATTTTAGAATTAACAGACAAGTACAAATATTGTTTTATGATAGTTCCTCAGGATTTGAATTCCTGAGGAACTATTAACACTTACAAATCAAATTTGATTCCTTGCGCCAAAGGCAAACTATCTGTATAGTTGATTGTGTTTGTTTGTCTGCGCATGTAAATCTTCCATGCATCAGAACCAGATTCACGACCACCACCCGTTTCTTTTTCACCACCAAATGCGCCCCCGATTTCAGCTCCTGATGTCCCTATGTTTACATTTGCAATTCCACAATCGGAACCGGCTTGTGATAAGAATGCTTCAGATTCTTTCAAATCATTGGTCATGATAGCGGAGGACAATCCCTGTGGAACACCATTTTGCAATGCAATAGCATTATGAACATTTCCACTGTATTTAATCAAATATAAAATTGGTGCAAACGTTTCATGCTGAACAATCGCAAAATGATTTTCGGCTTCAATGATGCATGGTTTTACATAACATCCTGATTCATAGCCTTCACCTTCAAGAACCCCACCTTCTACTATTACTTTTCCACCTTCTTTTTTCGCAGCTTCGATTGCATTTAAGTAATTTGTTACCGCATCTTTATCGATAAGTGGTCCAACATGGTTGTTTTGATCCAAAGGATCTCCAATACGTAACTGTTTGTATGCGTTAGTTAAAGCGTCTCTCACTTTATCATAAACACTTTCGTGAATAATCAATCTTCTTGTTGACGTACAACGTTGACCGGCTGTTCCTACTGCTCCAAAAACAGCTCCTGGAACTACCATTTTCAAATCAGCAGTTGGTGTAATAATAATTGCATTGTTCCCTCCTAATTCAAGCAAAGAACGTCCAAGACGCTCACCAACAGCTGCTCCAACTGATTTACCCATTCTAGTTGAACCAGTTGCAGAAACTAAAGGAACTCTTTTGTCATTTGCCATTAATTTTCCGATTTCAGCACCACCGATAATCAATCCGGAAACACCTTCGGGAACCCCGTTTGCATCAAAAACTTGTTTTGTGATTTGTTGACAAGCAATCGCTGTGATTGGTGTTTTTTCAGATGGTTTCCAAACACAAACATCACCACAAACCCACGCCAAAGCTGTATTCCAGTTCCAAACTGCTACCGGGAAGTTGAATGCTGAAATAATTCCAACGATTCCTAGCGGATGATATTGTTCGTACATTCTGTGCCCGGGACGTTCAGAATGCATTGTTAAACCATATAACTGACGCGAAAGTCCCACTGCAAAATCACATATGTCAATCATTTCTTGAACTTCACCTAGTCCTTCTTGCAAGGATTTTCCCATCTCGTAGGAAACCAATTTACCAAGAGGTTCTTTATACTCACGTATTTTTTCTGCCAATTGACGAACAACCTCACCCCTTTTTGGAGCAGGAATCATACGCCATTCTAAGAATGCTTCTTGAGCTTTTAAAATTACCGCCTCATAATCTGCTTCTGTAGCAGCATTTACAGAGGCAATTAATTTTCCATCTACCGGTGAAAATGAATCGATTTGTTCTCCTCTGGTTTTAAACCATTTTCCTCCTGTCGAGGCACCGTTGTTATTTGTTTCTATTCCTAACGTTTGTAGGATTTCCTGAATTTCAGTCATTGTGGCTGTTTCACTCATAATCAAGTTTTTCCGCAAAGTTAATCCAAATTCTTATGAGAAAGGTAATGAATGGGACAGTGAATTTTTAGTTTTAAATTTATTTCTTATTTTAGTTGCTAAATTCAATCATTACAAAATGAGATTTCTAACAATAATAGCATTGTTTTTCATTACAAATTCTGTCTATGGACAGACTTGGAGTGGAGATGTTGCACAACTTTTTTATGACAAATGTACCAAATGCCATCATCCGGGTGGAACCGGAGGAAGTTCGTTAATGACTTATGACGATGTAAACCCAATGGCATCAATTGTCACAACAATGATTACGAATGATCAAATGCCACCATGGCCACCAGACAATAATTATCAACAATATTTGCATACGAGATCGCTGACGGCAACTGAAAAAACAACTATTTTAAACTGGTTAAATAACGGTTTACCTGTAGGAAATAGCGCGAGCATTCCACCACCACCGGTCTATACTAATAGTACTTACTTAGGAAATGGTGATTTGACAATTCAAATTCCTACCTATACATCCAAAGCGCAAGGAATTGATGACTACGCTTGTTTTGCAATACCTACGAATTTAACACAAAACCGAACAATTAAAGCAATTGAAGTAGTTCCAGGAAATCCAGCAATTGTTCATCATGCTTTAATTTATGTAGACCCAGCAGGAAATGAGGTTACTGATACTATAGGAGGAAATTGTGCAAGTCCTTCTTTGTCTACAACAAAATTATTAATGGGCTACACTCCAGGTGCTACACCTTTGGTACTTCCAAATGCAAGTCCTTTAAAATTAGGAATGGACATCGGTCCTGGATCAAATATTTATTTTCAAATGCACTATCCTAATGGTAGCTTTGGTCTTCAAGACAGCACTAAAGTAATATTACACTTTTATCCAGTTGGAACCTCCGGGATAAGACAAATAACAGCTTCTCCAATTATTTCCAATTATAACTTTTCACTTCCGGCAAATCAAATCAGCACCTTAAACGGGCAATATCCCAATGGAACTAGCGGTCTACCGGTGGATGTTTCCATATTTTCTGTATTTCCCCATATGCATTTACTTGGTCAAAGTATAAAATCTTATGCTACCAACAATTTACAAGACACCATTAAGTTCATTAACATTCCACAATGGGATTTTCATTGGCAAGATTTTTATTATTTCACACATCTACAAAAAGTTCCTGCGGGATATACAATTAGAGGTCGGGGAGTCTATGACAATACAACAAATAACCCCGAAAACCCAAATAGTCCACCTGCAACTGTAAATTTCGGTTTAAATACAACAGATGAAATGTTTTTAATTTACTTTCATTACTTAACATATCAAGCTGGAGACGAAAATTATGATTTGGGGCAGCTTACAAGCCTGAGTTTAAATGAATTTATAAATGATGAAGATGATTTTCTAACTTGCTACCCAAATCCATTTACAAATGAAATTACGATTACTTCAAATGAAATGTTAACCTCTTCAGATTTAGTTTCTGTTTATAACAGCGCAGGAGAACTGATTAAACAAATAAAATCTGACACGAATAAGATGATTTGGGACGGTAAAAATGAAAATGGAATAACTGTGCCGAATGGAGTGTACTTTTTATCTGCTAATATTAAAGGGCATTTTTATTCCCAAAAACTGATAAAACTAAACTAGCTATCAAGCAGCAAAAAAATCTTTTTTTAAAGTTTCAACTACTTCGTGTACAGTTTTTATCGCGTGAACATGTTCAATAGAAGGCCCAGCGCACCAAACGGTTTTGTATGTGGAGCTGAATGCTGCATTTTGAAGGCTTTTCATCCCCCTCATGAAAGTCAGCGCTTTGAACCATTTTTTTAGTCGTTTATTTTTGTTCAACAATTTCTCCAACCAGTTTTGAGAAGTCCCAACTTTCTGAACATAAGGTGTATTTATAACCGTACAGGGTGTTCCAGATAATTTGGTTGTCATCACGATATCACTTGCACTGTATTTTACACATGCCTGCTTGTATTCTTCTGAAACAGGAGATTCCTCAGTCGCAATAAAAATAGAACCCATTGATACACCGTCGGAACCCAATTCTATCATTTCTTTAATGCCTTTTCCTGTTCCAATACCACCCGCAGAAAAAACCGGGATTTTACATACTTTTTTCAATGCTGGGATTAAATCTTTGTATGATGTTGGTCCCGCGTGCCCTCCAGCCTCCTTGCAAACAGCAATTACCGCATCCGCACCAAGGCCTTCCACTTTTTTAGCAAAGTTTGTATCTGTAACATCACAAAAAACTTTGATGCCATATTTTTTAGCCTTTTTAATTGTTTCTTCTGGTGAACCTAGTGATGTAATAAAAAAGTCGATTTTCTCTTCACAACAAACTTGTAATTGCTCTTTGTATAAAAAATTAGATTTATTAACTATCAGATTTATTCCAAATGGACCTTTGGTTTCCGTTTTTATTTTTCGAATTGCTTTTCTTAAATCATCCGTATTTCTATAATTTAAGGCTGGAATAGCACCAGTTATTCCTGATTTTATTCCTTCGATAATCATTTTTTCATCTGAAACTAGAAACATTGGAGCCATGATTACCGGAAATTTAATGCCAAGCATCTCACATAACTTTGATTTAACAGGTTCCATTTCACGAATTTAGGGATTAAAAATCAGTTTCATTGATTGTTTGAAGTTAAATTCTATATTTGTAATAGATATTTAAAATATGAAAAAATCATTTTTACTGACAGTATTCAGTTTTGTGTCTTTACTGTCTTTTTCACAAAAAATGTATACTGTAAAATACGAAAGTCAAGCCAACGTGAAAGTATACGTTGTGAAATATGAAAGTCAGGCAGATTTAAAAGTCTACAAAGTTAAATACGAAAGTCAGGCCGGTGATAACAACGGAAAATGGTTTTTTGTAGACTATGAAAGCCAGGCAAAAAAGAAAATTTATTTCGTTGATTATGAAAGTCAAGCAGATTTGAAAATCTATTTTGTAGACTATGAAAGTCAAGCTGGTTGGAGAAATTCATCTAAAAAACAATTATTATATTAATCTTTATGAAAACAATTATTTTCTCAATTCTATTCTTAGGATCTGCTTCTGCGTTAACGGCTCAAAAAATCTATGCTGTAGATGCCGAATACAAAGCTAACGTTAAAGTTTACGTCGTTGATGCTGAATATAAAGCTGATTTATTGGTTTTTAAAGAAAATGCTGAATACAAAGCAGGTCAAAACGATGGAAAGTGGTTTTTTGTAGATGCTGAATATAAGGCAAATAAGAAAGTTTACTTTGTAGATGCTGAATACAAAGCTGATTTAAAAGTATATTTTGTGGATGCTGAATATAAAGCGAATTGGAAAAATACGTCCAAAAAACACTTGCTTTATTAAATATCTTTGAGTCCTCTAGAATTTTTAGCTGTAATAATAGGACTTCTTTATCTAGGATTCATTACTAATCATCAAAGAATTGGGTGGGTCTTTGGCTGCATAAGTTCAATGATTTACATCTTTATTTGTGCTCAACAAGAACTTTTTATTCAATCTGGACTGCAATTTCTATATGTCATTTTAGGTGTTTTTGGGTTCATAAATTGGAATGAAAACTACCAAATTCGGATAGCGCGCATTTCTCTAAAAAGTCATATTGGAATTATTGTAATTGGCCTAATATTGAGCTTGTTTCTTGGTAAATTAATGTCAATGACAAACCAGCAATTAGCCTATTTGGATGCATTTGTCTCTGTATTCGCTGTTATAGCTACTATATTATCCACAAAGTCCATTCTTGAAAACTGGATTTATTGGTTGATTGTAAACCTACTTTCTATCATCTTATTCAGCGCACAAGGTCTACAAATAACAACAGTTCTTTATTTCATATACTTGTTTGGTTCCATCTTCGGTTATTATAATTGGAAAAAAATGGAATCAACTCATTCTCAAAATGCCGAAATAATAGACTGATGCCAATTATAATTGCATTTACCGGTCCTGAATCTAGTGGGAAAACGACTTTAGCGAAGCTGATTTCTGAAACATTCAGTGGCGTTCTGATTGAAGAATATGCACGAGAATACTTAGATCAAAAGTCAAGTTATGAGCAAATTGATCTGGATGTAATTGCAAAAAAGCAAATAGAAAATTGGAAGGTAAAAAATGATCTTATCATCGCCGATACAGAATTAACGGTTATTAAAGTTTGGTCGGAATACCGCTACAAATCGTGTTCAGATTTCATTCTTGAATCATATAAAAATCAATCTTTTGATCATTATTTTCTTTGTAAGCCTGATATTCCTTGGGAGGAAGATTCGCTTCGCGAAAATCCAAATAACAGAGATGAACTTTTTGAGCTTTATTTGAATGAGCTTACAGCCATGAAACGCCACTTCACAATTGTTGAAGGAAATCAAAAGAACAGGTTAAAAATTTGTAAAAAAGAGATTTCGCGTTTAGTAAAGAGTTGAATTCTTAACTTTATTATAAAATACATCATGAAAACCAAAGAAGAAATCGTCAACAACTGGCTTCCTCGCTATACCGGAAAAAAATTAGAAGACTTTGGAAAATATATTCTTTTAACCAATTTTATTGGATATGTAAATATGTTCGCTGAATGGCAAAATGTGGAGGTGGAAGGTCTTGACCGACCGATGCAAACGGCAACAAGCGAAGGAATTACAATAATCAATTTTAGTATGGGAAGTCCCATGGCGGCCACCATAATGGACTTACTCACTGCAATTGAACCGAATGCCGCGTTATTTTTAGGTAAATGTGGCGGATTAAAAAAGAAAAATCAGATTGGTGATTTAATTTTACCAATTGCGGCAATTCGTGGTGAAGGAACCTCAAATGATTACTTTCCTGCAGAAGTTCCAGCTTTGCCTTCCTTTAACTTGCAAAAAGCAATTTCTTATACGATTCGTTTGAGCGGTAGGGATTATTGGACAGGAACCGTGTACACAACCAATAGACGTGTTTGGGAACATGACGACCAATTCAAAGAATACTTACGAAAAATTCGAGCAATGGCTATTGACATGGAAACTGCAACCATTTTTAGTGTTGGCTTTTATAATGAAATTCCAGTAGGAGCTTTGCTATTAGTTAGTGACCAACCAATGATTCCTGACGGAGTTAAAACAGAAGCAAGCGACCAAAAAGTAACGAATGAATTTGTGGCAGACCATTTGAGAATCGGAATAAACTCTTTGAAAGAACTTCAAAATACAGGCATTTCCGTAAAACACTTAAAATTCTGATTTACTCGACCAGGAGTTTTTTTACAACAGTAATTTCATTCGAAAACACATCAGTATATTTCACTTTCAGAAAATACAGCCCACTCACTTCGGGTGCTTGAAGCTCTGAGAAACTTTGGTTAATTATAGATTCTTCGGCTAGTTTTTTTCCATTCAAATCAAACAATTCATACGAAAACGCATTAGTTTTATCGTAAGGCATTCGTAATACAAATGACTGATTGTCTAGAACAGGATTTGGATAAAGTTCAACGTCGCTAATTGCCTGATTCAAGAAAAAATCACGGTCGAATTTGAATAGGTAAAACCCTGAATTACGATCGGAAATCAGAATTCTTTCACTGGGCAATAACGCATGAAT
>CANGLG010000067.1 GCA_947454395.1 Flavobacteriales bacterium | reverse complement strand
TTTTACAAGATCGACTTGGGTTATCAAAATCAACAATGGCTTTCGATATACAGATGGGTTGCTCCGGATATGTTTATGGACTTTCTGTGATAAGTAATCTCATGAGTTCAGGAAATTTTCGAAAAGGACTTTTACTTGTTGGTGATAAATCAAGTTTGTCACTTACGAAAACAGATAAAAGTGCCTATCCAATATTCGGTGATGCCGGTTCCGCGACCTTGTTAAATTATAATCCAAATTCAAATTCAAAAATGGATTTCAATCTTCAAAGTGATGGCGCCGGTTATAAAAGTATCATCATTGAAGATGGTGGAGCTCGAAATCCTTATTCTTCAAAATCTGAAATAAAAAGGGAAGTGGAGCCTGGAGTCGTCAGGAGTAAACGAAATTTGGTGTTGGAAGGAATAGATATTTTTAATTTTTCCATGCGTGAAGTTGCACCAAATATCATTGACTTAATCAATTACAATCATACCAGTTTAGATGACTACGACTTTTTTGTGTTCCACCAAGCAAATAAATTGATTAACGATAGTATTCGAAAAAAATTAAAAGTAACCCCTGAAAAATTCCCAAGTTCACTCCGAGATTTTGGAAATACGAGTTCTGCGTCAATTCCATTGACTATTGTTACTGAATTGAGTGATTCTCTTAAATCAGGAAAGAAATCGCTCTTACTTTCTGGTTTTGGAGTTGGATTATCATGGGGAACGGTAACTTTAAATACAGATAATTTGTTTTGCTTACCTTTGCTTGAAATTTAAATGACTCCATTTCATCTTCTTAATAAAATGATTTTGGTGACCGGTGCGTCTTCAGGCATTGGCAAACAAATCGCTATATCGATCTCTGAAATGGGAGGAAATGTGGTTTGTGTTGGTAGAAACAAAGAACGATTAGATGAAACACTTGGAAATTTAAAAGAAGGAAACCACATAGCTGAGGTATGTGATTTAACTAATCCGGAAGTTGTAATTTCTTTGGTCAATCGTCTTCCGATGCTTGATGGTATTGTAAATTGTGCAGGTCTCGTAAAGCCTTTTCCAATCAAATTTTTGAGTAAACAAAAAATTGATGAAACATTTTCAATTAATTATGAAGCGCAGGTCTTGTTTATTGCTGAAATCACGAAACAACGAAAATTAAATAAAGGAGCATCACTCGTATTTCTCTCTTCAATTTCAGCGCAACATCCCCATAAAGGAGGAGCAATGTATGCAGGTTCCAAGGCCGCATTGGAAGCATTTAGCAAAACATTAGCGCTTGAATTTTATCCGCAGGGAATTCGTTCAAATTGTCTCAGTCCAGCGATGGTCAGAACACCAATGTATGACCACGCAGAAAAAGGTGCTTCAAAAGAAACACTTGACGAACATGTAAATAAATATCCTCTTGGGGTTGGCACTACCGAAGATGTTGCAAATGCTGCTGTTTTTCTATTATCAGATGCTTCAAAATGGATTACAGGAATTAACTTAACTTTGGATGGAGGTTTCCTTTTAGCAGGTTCTTAATTTTATGACAAATTTCCCATCAAAATATAGCATCGTTGTTCCTGTGTATAATTCGGGTGATGGATTAATTCGGTTGCACCAAGAAATAATTTCTGCTTTTGATTCAAAACTTGACTTTGAAATTATTTATGTGGATGATTTCAGTAAAGATAACAGTTGGGAAATACTAAATGAAATAAAAGAAAACGATTCAAGTCATCAAATAACGCTCATACGTTTTAGTAAGAATTTTGGTCAGCACGCAGCGACTTTATGTGGTTTTGCTAATGCAACCGGAAATTTGATTCTAACAATGGATGATGATTTAGAAGTAATGCCATCTGAACTTTTTAAACTAATTGAGAATCAAATTCTAACAAATAATGAGCTCGTCTATGCGATGTTTAATAAGCGTCACAATTCGAAGGTTAGAAAAACGCTTTCGCAGTCGTATAAATTGTCGTCAAAAATTGAAGGAAAAGACAAAGGAAAAGGAAGTAGTTTTCGTTTGTTGAAGAAGTCTTTGACGGATAAATTGGTGCAAAATCACAAAAGTTTTGTATTCATCGATGAACTGTGTTTATGGTACACGAATAAAATTTCATTTGTAAATGTCGAAGCTAATCCAACGCCAATCCAGAGAAAACGTTATTCAATCATTAAATTGATGCTGCTTGCAATTCAAGTAGTGACATTTTCATCCGTTAAACCTTTAAAATTAATAACACGACTTGGATTTTTATTGGCATTTGTCAATTTCCTTGTTGGTACGCATTTCATTATTAAAAAACTTTTATTCAAGGTTGAAACAGAAGGATACTCTTCCTTGATAGTTAGTATCTTGTTCTCGACTGGAATTATTATTTTGTGTTTAGGTGTAATCGCGCAATATATAGGTCAGGCCATAAAAGGGATTAATAATGTGCCGGTTTATCACATTGATGAAATAAAATGTTAACCATTGAACAGTACGGAGTTAAACTAAGACGCCTTCAAATTGAAGACATTGAACTAGTGCGTTTTTGGAGAAATCAAGAACATGTTGTAAAAAACATGGAATTCAAAAGACAAATAACATCAGAAGAACAGCTTATTTGGTTCAATTCGATAAATAATATAGCGAACTATTATTTTATGATTGAGTTTGAAGGCAAAGACATCGGTGTAATCAATGTGAAAAATGTTGATTTAATCAAGGACAGTGGAGAGGGAGGTATTTTTATTGGAGATTTAACCAGCGACAACTCCATTGCGGCGACATTAGGTTCACTTTGTTTGCTGAATTTTTCATTTTGCGTACTTAAATTGACTTCGAAATCGATAATAAAAGTGCTAAAAACCAACAAACAAGCTGTTGAATACAATCGAATTTTGGGATATGAACTTGTTTCTGAAGAAGGTGATTTTCAGTTTTTTGAATTGACAGAAGATAAATACTTCAACGCCTCAAAGGATTTAAACAAAGCCGCAGCAATATTGTCGGGAAAACCCAAATTAGTTTTTTCTGGAAACGTGAGTGAAAACAATCATCCGAAAATAAATGAGTTACTCACTCGAAATTCATTTTAGGAATCGATTTTATTCTGTAATACTCTAACCACTCTTCCTTGCTTGCCATCGAAATTAAAAATGGGTCATCCATGTTACGGATTTTAAATTCCGAGATTTGTTCTGCTGAATACTCCCAATTAGGATTTGGGATATCAAACATCAAGACAACTCGGTCATCTTTGGAATTGTTCCAAGCTTCATGGTCGAAGGAGTCATCAAAAATAAGTAGTTTTCCTTCTTCCCAATGTTTCGTGGTATCTCCAACACGAATTGCGCAATCTTCAAAAGAAGGAACAATCAAAGGTAAATGACAACGCAATACCATTCGCGAATAGCCTTTGTGAGGAAGAATGTGTGTGTTTCCTTTCATAAAGGAATAATCACAAGAAATAATATCTGGAATAGAATAGATTAGTTCGGAAGTTTTGGGACAAAGTTCTGCATTGTGAAGGAATTTAATTCCAAAAAAAACAAATGAAAATACTTTCCATGCTTTGTCTTTTTCTGAGTCAACATAATTTGGAAATGTTCGCAACCATTGATTTTCTTTTTGCATCTCAAGTAGCTCCAACAACTCGGATTTTATTATTTCAAAATTTGTTTCAATTGGTTTGAGAAATTCAAAATCTGCTGTATCGTAGAAAAATCGAGGGTTTTTTTCTGTAAAATGATAATTGTTACTTTCCATTGCTCAAGCGAAGCTAAAATAAACTTAAATTTACTAATTATCTTATTCGAAATTCAATCAATACTGGTGAAAAATAGGTGGTATAGTATTTTCAACCTCAAAGGACACTATGATGGACCTGAGAAAGAATTTGTGAATACTGAAAATTTTGAATGGGCAAAAGAATTTCAACGTCATTTTGAGGAGATTAAAAATGAATTTTATCAGTTTCTCAATTCAAAAGATTTAAGTCCATATTTCAATACAAGCATGGTTAAATCTGACAATGATTGGAGAACAATTGCTTTGAAATCATGGAGTGTGGAACTCTACAAAAATCAAGTTTCATTTCCTTTTACAACAAAATTGATAAATAAATATCCGGAAATAATCTCTGCCTCGTTTAATTTATTAGAACCGAAAAGTATAATAAAACCGCATGTTGGAGATACAAATGCAATTTATCGTTGCCATCTGGGCTTAACTGTTCCTGAAGGGCTTCCGAGTTGTGGTTTTGAAGTAAGGGGACAACAACGTCCGTGGGTTGAAAATGAATGGATTATATTTTTAGATGCCTTCGAACATACTGCGTTTAATCAAACAAATAATCCAAGAGTTATTTTGTTATTAGATGTTTTACGGGATGAATTTACATCAAATAGGAGAGAGGTTACATCAACGGTTTTGACTTCATTGTTTCTACAGAAGCGAGAAATGAAATTTCGGATGCTCAATAAAGAAAACCAATCTTTTGTTTCTTTTTTAGTCATAGGATTGCGTCCATTTGCTTTTATAGCATTGAAATTTTCTAATTTCTTCAAGTTATTCTAATATGAAAAGTAGACAATGGTTGTCTTTTACTGAAAATGGAAAATACAAAGGAAATGAGCCTGCATTTTTTGATATTTCATCCAAGGAATGGTCTAAATTTCTAACAGAAAATTATTTGACAATTAAAGCGGAATTCGAAAAGTTCAAAAAAGAAAATGAATTGATTCCTTATTACAATCAAAGTTTGGCAAGTGACTCCAAGAAATGGCAAATTCAACCGTTGTATTTTTGGGGAAAGAAAAATAAGGAAATTGAAGCTTCATTTCCCGAAACATTTAAAATAATTGAACAAATTGATGGTCAACTTTCTTGCAGTTTTTCAGTGCTCAAACCGAATACGCAAATCAAACCACATGTCGGAGATAGTAATGTAATGTATCGTTGTCATTTGGGATTGAGTGTACCTGGAGGTATCGAAGAGACTGGAATCCGCGTTCAAAATGAAAAAAGAGAATGGCGTGAAGGAGCGCTTTTTGCTTTTTGTGACGCGTACGAACATGAAGCATGGAATAATACAGACAAAGAACGATGGGTTTTGATTATTGACGTTTTGAGGGAAGAATTCATATACCAAAAGCTTCAGATTTGTAGCGAAGTAAACGCTTCGCTATTTTGGCAATTAAAATTTCAAAGGGTTAATGTAATTACTCATTTACCGAGATTTATTCGAAAAATGATTGTTAAAATTTCAGCCTACTTTTTCTAGTAAACTTTCAATAAACTATCAAGTTTTTGTTTAAGAATAGGAGTGAACTTCCTTTTTCCGTATTCATTTAGATGATGGCAGTCAAAAAATAATTCAGGATTGTTTTCAAAAATTCGTTCAAGATTAATTAATGGCAATTTACTTTTATTTATTATCTCATCTGATTTCATTTCATTCAAGGATTTTTTCCCAAGGGCCGATGAAACAGAGTTGAATAATTCATAGGTCATAGGGTATTTGATGAAAATTGGTTTGATTTGATGCTTTTTACAAAGACTTATGGTTTTATTCAGATACAATAACGAAATAGAATCATTTAAACTTTCTCTTTTATCCAAACATTTGAAATCATTTTTTAATAATTCTTTTGTTTCCTTATTTCGTTCAGCGGTATTAAGATTTGAGAACAACTTTGTATTTTTTTTTAATCGATTTTTATTTATCAAATTCAAAGCATATTGCCATTCGATGTAAGGAAATATTTTTGTTTTAATGAACTCATATTGGGATTGGATAGGTTTTGTTTCAAAAAGTTTATAATCTTGAAGTGGAATAAACTGGTAATAAAAAAGACGTTGTGTTCTAAACTGCCTAGCCCCTGTTGTAAAAGTTACAAGGTCATCAGGAAATAAAATGTATTTCGGTCTGTGATTACTTTTCTTTAAGAGTTGTTTTATTTTATAATAAGTAATGATATTATTTTCACCATAAAACGCAACTGAAGTAGCATTTTTTATTTGGTTAACATCAATACTTCTCTCTGAATGAGAATCACCAGCTATCCAAATATTGTGAGATTTATTTGTGTTTATCAATTGTTTCATTTTAACAACAGGAGGATTCTTTCTTTCATTAACAAAATGAAACAAAAAAAATAAAATGAGATGGATTAATAATCCAAAAGCACCAATTTTAAGGAGCTTATTTTTCATTTAAAACTGATAGTATTGAAATGAATAATCTGGTCTTGAGCTAAAAATAATCAATGAGAAAATCATAATTAAATAAATAAAAATTCTCAAATTGGAATTTTTTATTTGTTCAAAAAATGTTCCATTTGGTTTAGTTTGGAAAAATTCGATACATTCCATTAATCCAATAATACAAAAAATGGAGAATAGGGTTTCGGGTTTTAAAATAAATGATTTTAAATCTAACAAATGTGACCAGATATAAAAACTTTCATTTAAAGATTGGGGTCTGAAGAAAGATATGATACTCATACTCATTATCATAATTATAAAATAATTAAGAATTGATATCAATTGTTTTTTTCTCCATCTTCGATTGATTTTCCTTAATAGAATGTCAACTGTCATCCATAAGAATGCTACTTGACCATAGAAAAAGTAATTCCAATTAAATCCGTGCCATACACCAACAAATAAAAACAAAACCCAGATGTTGACTATGGTTTTAAAATGATTTCCCCTTGAAATACCGCCTAAATTATCAAAGATGTATTCTTTTACCCATTTAGAGAAACTGCTGTGCCAACGAATCCAAAATTCTCTAATGCTCTTTGAATGAAATGGTTTGAAAAAATTGGATGGTAAATTTACATTAAGACATTTTGCAGATCCTATAGCAATATCAGAGTATCCTGAAAAATCTGCATAAATTTGATAAACATAGGCGAATAATAAAATGATTAAATCCAACCCACGATAATCAGTTATATTTGAATAACATGGAGCAATTGAAGCCGCTATCGTATCAGCAATTATTATTTTTTTAAATAATCCCCAAAGAATTAATCGAGACCCCTCTACGAAATTGATATAGTTAAATTTCGTATTTTTTTTAAGTTGTTCAATTATAATTTTCGATTTTTCAATAGGACCGGCAATTAATTGAGGAAAAAAACTCACTGATAAAGCGTAATAAACAAAAGAATTTTCTGGCGGATATTTTCTTTTGTAAATATCAATGCTATAACCAACCGTTTTAAATGTGTAATAAGAAATACCTATAGGGATAAGTAACTGTTCAACATTAAAATTTGGCCAATTCATTATTTTAATGTCTATAATATGGAGGTATTTGAATAAAATAAAAACAAGAGTATCTATTCCGAGAGCAAGATAAAACCATAACTTCCGATATGTGGCATCAGTTGAAGTATGTATTTTATTTGTTAAAACAAATGTGGTGAGCGTTGTGAAAATCATCAGAATTGCAAACCCGAATCCGAAAATTGAATAGAACAGATAAGAAGCTAGAAGAAGGAATAGCGCTTTTCTATTGGGAAGTTTCATTTGAAAATAGCTCAAACAAACAGCTCCTAAGAATACCAGATATGGAAAAGATGCAAAATTCATTATTGTTTCTTCCTCAGTAGAATCTTTTTAATTTTCAATGGTAATTTCAGTTTTATTTTTTCAAGATTATAAAATAATGGGATATATAGACGATAAAACTGAAGTACTGCTTTTTGTCTTAGATTAATTGATGAATCTTCTATTAAGTTCAAGTAACCTATTTTTTTTGCCTCATTTTTACAAATAAAATTCAATACTGCTATCTCATTTTTAGTGAGTCTTGAATCAAATGAACCGACTCGATCAGATGAAACTTTTTTCTCCAAATTCTGGTGCATGGAACTGATCTTTTCATATTTTTCAGCCGATGCAGATTCTTTAATATGTGATTTTATCTTTTTTGAAAGCGTCTGAAATTCAAGCATTGAGTTTTGATATTCAACTTGCAAAAAATCACACAACTTCATGAGTTCATCTTCGGGATTTGATACCAAATCTTCATACCTTAAATAACTGACATTCAAATCATTTGATTTTACAGACTTAGCAATTTGCTGATAAAAGTAATTCCAAGCAACAGCCAATTTTAGAATAGAACTATTTTTATCTGAATACGTCTTTCTTGATACGATATTGTCTCTGTAATCCCTAGAAAGTATAATGTATTTCGCATCCGGAAATAACTTTTGAAGCTCATTTAAATAAAGTGAATGAATTGGGTTTTTGTCAACGATACAAGAAACGTCATTTTTGTTTTTTTCTGCAAAAGGATAATTCATATAGACCAATTTACAGACGTTTTCAAACGATTTAATTTCTAGTTTTTCAATGTCTTGTCTTAAAACGTTTAAGTCTGGTTTCCAAAAACTTAAAACGCGATTGTATTCTAGATTAAAAATTCCTAAAAAGGAATCGACGACCTTTGGATTGGAAAAATCTTCGTTTTTAAAATTCTGTTGAAGAAAAATAATAAATTCATTTTCTGGACATGCAACAATATTAGCGTGTGAATTTAACATGTTCGTCAATAATGTCGTTCCAGAACGCCCCATTCCGATTATAAAAACAATATTTGGAAGATTTTTAGTCAATGAATCCAAGTTTTTTGTATTCTTTTTTTAATCGTTTTAATTTCCAAAAAGGAGAGAGATAATATAAAATTCTGTTTTTTCTAATTAGGATTTTGGCACCAATAATTGGCGATATGTATTTAAAATGGATTAAAAACGATTTTATTATACCAGTTTTGTTTTCCTTATAGCCCATTTTTGAAGCTGTTAAAGCACAAATACAATCACAACAATCAATCTCATTTTTACTTAAAACATCCATCCAGGGGTTAAGTCTATTGTGAAAAATATCTTTATCTAAATCACCATATTTTTTGTTAAATCGCATTTTATATTTTTCAGAGATTCCATTTTCGTTTTCAGAAAAACTGAAATCCATTTTAATTGATGGAAAAATAGTTTCTTCAACTCCTAAGAAGTTAAAAATACGAATTAGCTCTTTCTCTGGATAACTTACGAGGTTTTCATATTTAACGAGGATATAATCGATTTTGTTTTTTTTAAAACTACTTAAAGCCTGTTCGTAAAATAATTTCCAACGCATAGCTTCGAAAATAACCTTCTTTTCTTTAAAGTAAACACTTTGTACTTGAGAAGAAATAACTGATTTAAAATCCCTGACAATTAATACAAATTTGGAATCGGGTGTTAATTTGTGAATTTTATCTGTGTAAAGAGTATACGAAGGATTTTTATCAAGAAAAATGCTTGTTTCATTTTTAATTTTAGTATTGTTTTGTTCAAATGAATCGTAAATTATTTTGCAAATGTCAATGAAATTATAAGAATTATTTAACAAGTAATTATTCAGATTTTCTCGACAAAATTGTGGATTGAATTTCCAACCTACCCAGGGATGTGAGCGAGAAAATAGATTGATTTGTTCAAAAATTAAATCTATTTCGTTTTGTGATAGCGATTTTTTATTTTTGAAATGATGCATAAAAAACAACATGAATGTGGCTTCAGGCATTGAATATAAATCTTTATGGTTGTTAAGCAATTGACTCAATAAGGTTGTGCCAGATCGTCCAATCCCAACGACAAAGTGTACTTTTTTATCAATTGGTGAAAACATTCTGATTTCTTTTTAAGTATCTTTTTTCTTTTTTTAATTGTTGTATGAAAAGAAAATGATTTAATTGAGGAGAGTCAAGTATTTTAAAACAAATTAATCTGCAGTTAGCTGGAATAGCTGAAATGAAGAAAAATATAATCTGAAGCAATGAAAATTGATTATATAATGGTGTATAAGTCGACTCAATCATCTTTTTTCCGCACAAAAAATCAACTTTCTTTATTTCTTGAATGCTTAGGTTTATTTTCCATGAATTAACACTTTCAGGATTAATAGGTGAACTTAAATCAGAAAGCCTTTTTTTTGCTCTTTCGTATTGATTTATTGTTAATTTATCTTTTTCAATTTTTTTTAGTACACTAAGATGAAAATCAAACATTCCTGAATCAAATGGCATATTAAAGAATTCACATATTATCTTGACATAGGTTTCTTTTCCAGATACCATATCTTCATAATTCATAACTTTAAATCTAAATTTTAAGGCGTCTTTAAAGGCAGGTTTGATATTATGAAATAGATTCCATGCAAGAGCGTAATAGCTAACCGAAAGTACATTTTTAACAGGAATTTGACTTTGTCTATTTGATGACACAAATGCACGTGGATCGCGCTGTAACATTAAAATGGATGATCTTGGAAAAACATCATTAATAATGTTCATGTGAAACGAATAATAGGGGTTTTTGTCTACGATAAATTTAATATTATCTATTTTGTTTTTATCTTCAATAAATGAAAGATACATTAATTTTGTTAGTCTTTCATATGAAATTTCATCTCCAGGAGAAAGAAGATTAATCAATAAATCATTTTGATCAAGAGTACAATTTAATTTTTTGTATGATTTGATTAGCCAAAAATATTTCCTATAATCTTCAATTAATTTCTCTGTAACTATTTTTACATTTCTGTATTTATTGTAAAAAAAAACCAAGTGTTTTATTTCTGGTACGGCCATACATTCTTTATGCTCATTGAAAATGTGAACTAACAGAGTTGTTCCACTTCTTCCCGAACCAACAATGAAATGTACTTGAATTTTATCTATTTTTTCGAAATCAATTTTCGACATCTGTGTACTATATTAATTTAAGGCTAGTCAGATAATTTCTCAATCTTTGGATTTCATTTTTCAATCCTTCAATTCTGTTGAGATCATCCTGAGTAGGAGTTGGTTTAGACTTTAAATCATTTTTTTCTCTTTTCAATTCACCAAATGCCTTTCTAAAGTTTTCTTTTGCTTTATCTTTATTTCCAAGCGTATAATATGAATTCGCAATTTCTATGTACTGAAAGCTGTAATATTTACTGGGGAAGTTTTTGATATAGCGATTTTCAAGTTTAATGATGTAATTCAAATCATTAACTATCAATGCGAACTGATGCGATGAAGTGTATAGATTTTCGAAATTCGGTTTCAGTTGGTACGTTTTCTCAAAGTAAACTTTGGCAGAATCAAAATACAGGTTTTTTAATTTTTTACATTCAAAAGCAAATGCTTCATCTGATTTTTTTGTACTTGAAATAATGTCGCTATAAACCGCTTTTCTAAACCCATTTAACACCGTTAATTGAGGTTGGGTTTTGGTGGTTAGGAAATGAGTAAATACTTGATTAATAACATTTGAAAATTCTAATTTTTTCAGAGCAGGGTCTATTTTTTCTAGGTTTTGAGCAAACAAGGTTAAAAAATTAACTGTAGCTTGAGAATAGGTATTTTGTAATTGTTGTTTTGCCGAAAATTCAAATTGATTAATAAGCGCGAGTGTTCTGTAATATTTTGTTTTTAATACAATTTCAGAGATGTTCTTACTGCCCGTAGTATTAATTCCTATCGGTGGTATTTCCATTTTAAACTTGGATACTTGCTCAAGGTTGGCATAAATCTCCGCAATTTTTGAATAAGAGTTCCCAATATTCATCAAGCCTTCATAATAGCTCGAGTTCATTTTTGTTGAAAGTTTAAATGACTTTGCAGCTTCGATGTAATCATAGTAAAACGAGTAATAAAGTGCTCCTCGGTTATTTAAATT
>CANGLG010000066.1 GCA_947454395.1 Flavobacteriales bacterium | reverse complement strand
TTAGATTTCATAAAGTCGTATGACATTCCTAAATCTACTCTGAAATAAGATTTCATTCTAAAAACATCTTTGTATCTGTCATGATCAGGTGGACCGTACGGGAGAGGTGAACCATATTGCATTCCCATCTGAACAGTAAAATTTTCCAAACCAGGCATTTGATCTTGAACCAAAGCTCCAAATGTGAAAAATTGATCGGTAGGTCGTGGAATGTAACCTGGATAAATCGTTGCACTGTCTACAACTACTTGATCTTCGCTATATCCGAAAATGATTTTTTCTCCTGTAGCATTGTAGTATTCTTTATATGAGTCGTCTTTCAAATTCTCTTTTGTCGATAATAAACCAATTTTAAAAAAGGATTCAATGCCTTTTACAAATTCTCCATGAATGTTCATGTCCAATCCATAAGCATATGCGATAGCATTATTTTCAGCAAAGTATCTTGTGCGAACATTTTCAATTTCATACGGATTAACATCCCAAAGGTATTTGTAGTAAAGTTCGCTGGTCAATTTGAAAGGTTTCTCTCTTCCCCACATATTGAAATAATAATCAGTTCCTGCTACAACATGCAGTGATTTTTGTGATTTTACATTCAAATTTAAGTGGCCATCAAATGTTCTAAACTCTCTATAAAATGGTGGTTGGTAATATAAACCAGTGGAAAAACGATAACTTAAATTTCGTCTTGCGATTCGTTCGTCTTTAACGAGGTATGCTCTAGGGAAATAGGTGATTGAAATCCTTGGTGTAACAAAAGGTTCTTTATTTACTTGGGTGTAACCGGCTCTTAAACCAAGCGCTAGGGCAAATTTACTATTTGATTCAGTAACAACTGTTTCGTATGTTTTAGTCTCTTTTTTATCTCCATTTTTAATCTTTTTGGTTAGGCTAACTTTGAAATCTCTTTTTGATTTTGACCAGCTTGTGTTCCATTGAGTGAAGCCGTTAAGTCGGTAGGTAGAAAGTGATAAATTCCCCTTGATTGTTTCATAAAGTTCAACTTGATTTGGTGTGGCTTGAGGAACACTGTATCCAGCTGAATCAATCATTTTCCACTCACTAAGGACATCATTGAATTGATCGTGTTGAAATTGAAATCCCCATTTTAAGGTAGAAACTTTAAGTGTGTTTTTTAAGTTGTTTGTATAACCAGAGAAAAGGATATGCTCACCATTGTGATAAACACTTAAAATTGTGGAATTTAGTCTATTTCGTGCATGATTCAAGAAAGTCCCAACACCAAGAACAGCAATTGAATCGCCATATTCCGCTTTAGAAGGATCGGTTTCAAGTTCATTTATATAATACTGCCCTTGAATGTCAAAGTACTCGCGTTCATCCGAATTAAATGCCGAGGCATAAAAATCAAGTTTGGTTCTTTTAGTTGCTTGCCATTTTAAAGACAAACCACCCATCAAGGTTTGAAAACGTGTTTTTTCTTGTCCATCAAAATAAATTCTAAAAGAATAAGCTTCATTTGCAGTTCCAAAATCGGTTTCTGAGGTTTGTGGACTAAAACGGTAATTGTTGGATGAGTAGTGGCCTAAGAAACTCAATGTTAACTTTTCATTTAAATTATAGTTAGTTAATATTTGAGCATCCATAAAAACAGGATTATAGGATCCTTTAGTTGGAAGTGAGTTTAGAAAATATCCATTTGAACGATATCTTGCACCAACAAGATAGTTGAATCGATGGGAAACTTCTTGTTCCGCATGTGACTCAACGCCTAAGAGTGATGCCATTCCTGATGCTTTAAATTTTTCTGGTGTTTTGTAGGTTATATCTAAGACAGAACTTAATCGATCTCCATATTGTGCATCAAAACCACCGGCGGAAAATCGTACAGATTCAACCAAAGAGGAATGAATGAAACTCATCCCTTCTTGCTGACCACTTCTTGTCAAGAAGGGGCGGTAAACCATGAATCCATTGACATAAACTAAGTTTTCATCGTAATTTCCTCCACGGACATTGTAATTACTTGTTAGTTCGTTGTTTGAGGTAGCCGAAGTCGTCAACGCCAACGTTTTTTCCACACCTCCTGAAATTTTCTGATAATCGATATAAGGTAATTTGTCAATCAAAAAAGGGTCTGATTTAGATTGTAAGAAAACAACTTCTGATTGAGGTTGAACTGGAAAATAGACGGATGTTACCTTTACCTCTTTCTGTTGGTTAGCAATTACAAGCTTTGTTTCTTGAAATTCTCCATACGAATAGAATAGTTGAATAGTATCACTATAGAAAACATCAAAAGAATAATAACCGAGCGAATCACTGAATTGGACTTGTTTGTTTTTCGCTTTCATCTGAATTTGAACACCCGGAAGCGGAACATTGCGTTTTCCAACACATGTTCCAGTGAGTTTTACTTGTTGTCCAAACGAAACAAAAGTCAAAAATAAAAATGCGACAACTACAAATAATCTCATTCAGCACAAAGTTAATTGCTTAACGGAGGTTTTCAAGGTTTATTGAAATTTATTTTTGCTCATTACTCAGTATTTCGAAATACTTTAGAACCGACTACAAATTCCGTATCTTTGATTCCCAATCATTCAATTATGTTAAAAAGTAGCATTCTTTTCTTTTGTCTATTTTTCTTTTTTAAGGCCAATAGTCAATCTTCTTTTACACCTAAAGAATTTTTAGGCTATTCAATTGGCGAGCGATTTACACGTCAAGAAAAAGTAGTTGATTATTTCTATGCACTTGAAAAGTCATTTTCCGGAAATATTATGGTTAAGAAATATGGAGAAACGTATGAAAAAAGAGATTTGTTAATTGCATACATAGGAACAGCTGAAAACCTTCAAAAGTTAGAACAAATAAAGACAGCTCATAAAAATCATGATGCAAATGAGAAAATTGCCATCGTCTGGTTAAGTTATAATGTGCACGGAAATGAAAGCGCAGGAACAGAAGCAGCAATGGAGACAGCATATCGACTTTTGACGGATAAAAAAGATTTACTAAAAAATACAATTGTAATCATTGATCCTTGTTTGAATCCGGACGGAAGAGATCGTTATGTTAATTTCTACTATCAATATGGAAATCAACCCGCAGATGAACATGAATACAGCGCTGAGCACAATGAACCCTGGCCGAGTGGGCGTCCAAATCATTACTTATTTGATTTAAACAGAGACTGGGCTTGGATGACACAAATTGAGACGCAACAGCGTATAATTCATTATAATGATTGGCTGCCACACGTTCATGTAGATTTTCACGAACAGGGAATTAACGAGCCATATTATTTCCCTCCTGCAGCAGAGCCTTACCATCAAGTAATTACCAATTGGCAACGAGATTTTCAAAAGGAAATAGGAAAAAATCATGCTTCCTACTTTGATAAAAATGGCTGGTTGTATTTTTCAAAAGAAATTTTTGATTTGCTTTATCCAAGTTATGGAGACACGTATCCAATGTATAGTGGTTCTGTTGGGATGACTTACGAGCAAGGTGGAAGCGGCAGAGGTGGGCTATCAGTAATCACTCAGGTGGGGGATACTTTGAAATTATCGGATCGTGTTTTACATCATCTTACAACCGGTCTTTCAACCGTTGAAATGTGCGCTTTGAAATCAGAAAAATTAATTAAAGAATTTCAAAGTTTCCACAAAAACAAAAATTATCGTTTCAAAACTTACGTTCTCTCTGCGGAAAAAGAACTTTTGGAACCAATGATTACTTTGCTTACTAAAAACAACATTATTGTTGAATCAGCACCTGAAAATACCAATGTTAAAGCATATAACTATCAATCAGGAAAGACAGAAAATTATTCAACAAAAAAAGGTGATGTTTTGGTTTCTGTAAATCAAGAAAAAGGAACCTTGGCAACTGTATTGTTGGAACCAATCACAAAATTATCTGATTCATTAACCTATGATATTACAGCTTGGACACTTCCATATGCTTTTGATGTTAATGCCTATGCGAGCGAAACAAAAGTATCAGGAATTCCTTATTATTCTGATTACCAATTAAATAACAATGCAAATAAAAATTGTTATGCTTACTTGTGCAAATGGAATTCTATGAAATCAGTTCAGTATTTGGCTGCTTTGCAAAAGAAAGGAATTAAAGTTTATTTTTCTGAAAAACAGTTTAAAAGTGAAGGGGTGATTTTTGAACCAGGAACTTTGATTTTAATGCGTGGAGAAAATAATCGTTCTGATTTTGACGAAATTGTTAACGAATTAGCAAATGAATTAAAAACAACACTTTACTCTGTGAAATCTGGTTTTTCGGAAGAAGGAATTGACTTTGGTTCTTATTCAGTGAAAAATATTCCGAATACAAAAATAGGTTTATTGCTAGGTGAAAACACATCCTCGCTGTCTGTTGGAGAAACATGGTATTATTTTGAGCAAGAATTAAAAACTTCCGTGCATTTGCTTTTTGAATCTCAGTTGGAAAGTTCACTTAAAGAGTTAAATACATTAATTATTCCTGAAGGTGAGTGCGATTTAGCAGGAAATGAATTATTAAAAAAATGGATTTCAGATGGAGGTAAATTAATTGTTTTGGGTAATGCGGCTGCAAGTTTTTCAAATCAAAGTGACGATTATTACGGGTTGAAAAGGATAGAACATCAGGATACGACGATTGCAAAAGTTCGTTTCGGACATCTCGAACGTCAGCAAATTAGTGGAGCGATTACCGGAGCAATTTTTAATTGTGATATAGATAATTCCCATCCTTTGGCGTTTGGAATTAAAAATTATCACACGCTTAGGTTAAACGCAGATGTTTATCAATTAAGTTCAAATTCATCATTCAAATTAGAAAAGAATGCGATGTCTGTCAATGGTTTTGTTGGAAGTCAAATAAAATCAAAACAGTCTGAGGCACTTACAGCCGGTGTATATCAAATTGGAACAGGTCAAGTAATATTTTTAGTTGATAATCCGCTTTTTAGGGGCTTTTGGGAACGTGGTAAATTCATTTTTTCTAATGCCGTTTTTATGGTCGGAAGGTAAATATTTAGCTCCTAATTTTAAAAAAACAACTTGACTAAAAATTTTTCGGAATTAAAAAAAATCAAAATTTATTTGGTTAATTCAAAAATAATTTAAAAAATTTGCACCGTGATTCACAAACGGTGAATTCTAAAGTTTATAAAGAAGAGGTTAGAGACAGGCTCTGAGATCCTCTGGCAACCAACTTAAAGTCAGCAAATGCTGATTGGAAAACCGGTGCCAATTCCTGATTCCGAATTTTCGGAAAAATATAAAAAATTAGAATGATGAAAAAAAAACAATTCGTACCAAACACCGAAATTCAAACTTTAGATTTGAATACAAAATCATTAAAAAACTATTTTCATTTTAGCTGCTGTATGTGCTGCTCAAGCATTTGCTGCTAATTCCTTTTTCCCTTAAGGCTTTACATTAGCGGCGCAAATGTCCCCGGGCCCGTGATATTTGCATCGTTAATTCAGCATAATAAAATCAAGTTATAATTATTTTAAAAAAAATTAAAAATGTCAGAAAAAAAGTATCATTTCGAAACACTGCAACTACATGCAGGACAAACAGCGGATCCAACCACTGGTTCAAGAGCTGTTCCCATTTATCAAACAAGTTCTTATGTGTTTAACGATTCAGAACATGCCGCAAATTTATTTGGGTTAAAAGAATTTGGAAACATCTACACGCGAATTATGAATCCGACAACGGATGTTTTTGAAAAGCGAATTGCCACATTGGAAGGTGGTGTTGCCGCAGTGGCTGTTTCTTCCGGACAAGCTGCACAGTTTATTGCATTGAATAACATCTTGCAAGCAGGCGATAATTTTGTTACAAGTTCTCATCTTTATGGTGGAACATATAACCAATTTAAGGTCGCCTTCAAAAGATTAGGAATTGAAGCTCGTTTTGCAGATGGCATCAGTCCAAACTCTATTGAATCTTTAATTGATTCTAAAACTCGTGCGATTTACTTGGAATCAATTGGAAATCCCGAATTTAGTGTTGCTGATTTTGATGCAATTGCTACAATTGCTAGAAACTATGATTTACCTTTAGTTGTAGACAATACGTTTGGTGCTGCAGGGTATTTATTCCGACCAATTGAGTATGGAGCAGATGTCGTTGTTGCTTCAGCTACGAAATGGATTGGTGGACATGGAACCAGCGTTGGTGGCGTTATCGTTGATGCCGGAAAATACAATTGGGGAAATGGGAAATATCCTCAGTTTTCTGAACCTGCAGAAGGCTATCACGGCTTGAAGTTCTGGGATGTTTTTGGTTCTGACGGGCCTTTTGGGAATATCGCTTTCGCAATTCGAGCGAGAGTTGAAGGTCTTCGTGATTTTGGACCTTCTGTATCTCCTTTTAATTCATTTTTGTTGTTACAAGGATTGGAAACAGTATCATTAAGGGTTCAAAGAACTGTTGATAATGCTCTTGAAATTGCAAAATGGTTGGAAAATCATGAACAAGTTGAATACGTTAATTATCCTGGCTTGTCATCATCAAAGTATTTTGAAAATGCGTCTAAATATCTTAAAAATGGATCAGGTGGCGTATTGAGTTTTAAATTAATAGGTTCCGTAGAACAAGCGAATTCATTTATTAATTCTTTGAATTTAGTTTCTCACTTGGCCAATGTTGGTGATGCAAAGACATTAATAATTCATCCTGCTGCCACAACCCATGAACAATTAACAATTGATGAGCAACTTGCCACCGGTGTTGAACCTGGTTTACTTAGACTTTCCGTTGGTATTGAACACGTACAAGATATTATATCAGATTTGTCTGGAGCATTTGAATCAATAAAAGAAAAACAACTGGAGCTTGTATAATAAGTAATTGGGTCAATGGTAAGTTGGCCCATTATTTTTTCAATCTTATTTATGTCGGAAAGAAATATTTTTAAATATAATAATGATTTTGTTCTAGAAAGTGGAGAAACAATTTCAAACTTGGAGATTGCGTATCATACTTTTGGGAATGCAAATACATTTAAAAGTAATGTCGTTTGGGTTTGTCATGCTTTAACTGCAAATAGTGATGTGTTTGACTGGTGGTCCGGCGTTTGTGGTGAGTATGATTATTTTAATCAAAAAGAACATTTTATTATTTGTGCCAATATTATTGGTTCGTGCTATGGTTCAACTGGACCTTTATCAGCGGATGATTATGGTCAAAAATGGTTCGAAGATTTTCCCCATATCACAACAAGAGACATGGCAAATGCCCATGATTTACTTCGAAAGCATTTGGAAATTGAAAAAATCAATATACTCATAGGTTCTTCACTTGGCGGACAGCAAGCTATGGAGTGGGCCATTTTGCAACCTAATTTGTTCGAACATTTAATACTTATTGCTACAAACGCATTTCATTCACCTTATGGTATTGCATTCAATGAAAGTCAACGTTTAGCTATTCAAGCAGATCCAACATTTAATCTGAGAACAGAAAATGGTGGACAAAATGGCTTGATTGCGGCAAGAAGTATTGCGCTAATTAGTTATCGTTCGTATGATGGCTATTTGACAACCCAGACTGAATCAAACAATGAAAAAACTGATGATTTTTTAGCAAGTCGTTATCAACGTTACCAAGGATGGAAATTGTCAAAACGCTTCAATGCCTATTCCTATGTGTCACTTTCCAAAGCGATGGACGCGCATCATGTGGGCCGGGCACGCGAATCGATCGAAAAAGCACTTTCGCTGATACAAGCAAAAACATTGGTTATAGGAATCTCCTCAGATTGTCTTTTTCCTCCGCGAGAACAAGAATTTTTAGCTGAACACATTTCAGGGGCTTCCTTTGAACTTATCGATTCAATTTTTGGTCATGACGGTTTTTTGGTTGAAAATGAACAGCTGATTAAAATTTTTGATGAATTTTTTGTAAGAGTTAAATTATCTAATGAAATATAATTCAAGTTTACTTAACCTGATTAAATATCTTAAAAAATAAAAAAAATGAAAAAACAAATTAATATCGGTCTCTTCGGTTTTGGATGCGTAGGAAGCGGACTTTACGAAATTCTAAATCGTTCAAAATTGGTAAATGCAAAAATTAAAAAAATTGTAGTGAAAGACCCAGATAAAATTAGATCCATTTCAAAGGAAAATTTTTCGTTTGAAAGAAACACAATTCTTGAAGATCCTGAAATAAACACAGTTGTCGAACTAATTAGCGATAGTCAAGCTGCATATGAAATTGTTACCCAAGCTATAAAGAATGGAAAAAATGTTGTTTCAGCGAATAAAAAGTTAATCGCTGAGCACCTCACGGAACTAATAGAATTGGCTAATGAGAACAATGTTTCCTTTCTTTATGAGGCTTCTGTCGCCGGTTCGATTCCAATAATTCGAAATTTGGAAGAATACTACAATAACGACTCATTGTCTTCACTTCAAGGTATTGTGAATGGAACTACTAATTTTATATTGACCAAATCTAATTTAGGAATTGGCTACGCCGAAGCATTAAAAATCGCTCAAGAACAAGGTTTTGCTGAAGCAAATCCTAAGTTGGATGTTGATGGTTTTGATGCAAAATATAAACTACTCATCTTAATAAAGCATGCTTTTGGAATTGATGTTCAAGAAAACGACATTTTTAATTACGGAATTCGACATATCAAACCCGAGGATGTTCGATTTGCAAAGGAAAAAGATTATCGAATTAAATTATTTGCAAGAGCCCAAAAAGTTGGCAATGAGATAATTGGATTCGTCGCTCCACATTTCATTAAAAATGACCACCCTGCTTATGAAGTAAACAATGAGTTCAATGCGGTGCTGGTTGAAGCTGCATTTTCTGATAGACAATTGTTCATTGGTAAAGGGGCTGGAAGTTTTCCTACGGCAAGTGCTGTTCTATCAGATATTTCAGCCTTGTTGTATGATTACAAATACGAATATCGAAAATCTGAAAATGTTAGTTCGCATTTTTCAAACGAGTTTTTTGTGAGGGTTTATCTTGGATCAAATTACATTGATAGTATCAATGAGCTTCCTTTTTATAGGGTTGATACATTATATCAAAGCGAAAACTACACCTACCAAATTGGATGGATAAAATTTGATGAAATTGCAAAACTTGATTTTAATTCTATTTCTGAGCTATCTTTGATAGTTCTGCCAGATGAAATTAAATCTAGTGCTGAATTTGCCAAAATAAATGTGGAGAAGAAACAATTTATAGTTGAAAATTAAATCATTAGAAATGAATAGTCCATTTTTACCGTGGTATGTTGCCGGTCCTCTCATTGGTTTGATGGTGCCGACATTGTTGATTCTAAGAGAAAAACAATTTGGTTTGTCTTCAAGCTATCGTGCCTTGTTGTCTCGAATCTTTAAGAAAATCCCTTATTTCAATTATGATTATAAACTAGATAATTTTCAGGTTCAATTAATTATAGGGATATTTTTATCAGGATTAACTGCACATTTTATACTTCCAAATGAATCACCTGAAAATCTTAGTGACTATGGTAAAATTGCATCGACTATTTACACGGTTAAAAATGCTTTGTTTTTTCTTCTCTCAGGAATTTTGGTTGGGTTCGGTGCTCGTTACGCAAATGGTTGTACTGCAGGACATTGTATAATGGGAGTTTCACAGATGTCACGGGCATCTATTATTTCAACAATTTGTTTTTTTATCGGTGGTTTAATTTCAAGTTATTTACTCATTCCAATTTTTTTCTAATGAAAATTATCTTAACAATAATAATCGGATATTTATTCGGATGGATATTGATAGGGACAGAAGCCTTTTCTTGGTATCGCATTCAAGAAATGTTTCATTTTCAATCGTTTCACATGTACGGCGTGCTAAGTTCTGCCATTGCAACGGGTGTATTAAGTCTTTTCCTGATAAAGAAATTCAAAATAAAATCGCTCGATGGAAATTCAATTGTTTTAAAACCAAAACCTATTCAATTAAAATCAAACATAATTGGTGGTCTTATTTTCGGGTTAGGCTGGGGTTTGAGTGGCGCTTGTTCAGCTCCGGTATTCATTTTAGCCGGAAAAGAATGGCAAGTAGGAGGGGTTTTGTTACTTGGGTCACTTATTGGGGTAATGATTTATGGTATTTTCGAATCTAAATTATCGAGGTAAAACGAAAAAATATAAATTATGAGAATAGAATTAAATCGTATTGAAGAACCTTACGTTTTTCAATTGAAAAATGAGACTGATGCAATTTGTACATTTGATGCTAATGCGGCTTTAGGTGGCAAAAATAAAGGTCTAACTCCTATGCAATTGTTGGCGGGTTCTTTAGCAGGATGCATGTCAATAGATATTGTATTAATCTTACAAAAGCAGAAAATTAATCCGAAATTATATCAAATTTTCATTGATGCGAAAAGAAAAAAGGGCACGCCTGCACCATTTGAGTCTATTCATTTGATATTCAATGTGGATGAGAATGTTCCATTGGATAAACTGGAGCGTGCGATATTACTTTCGAAAGAAAAATACTGTTCTGTTTCTCTTTCTTTGAATCCCAGCATTCAAATTACACATGAAGTAAATATTATCTCATGAGAAAAGAAACTTTTGCAATTCGTGGACAAATTGAACGTTCGCAATTTAATGAACATGCTGTCCCATTATACCTAACAAGTAGTTATGTTTTTGAGGATGCCGAAGACATGCGAGCTCAGTTTGCAGAGGAGAAATCAGGAGAAATCTATTCACGTTATGCAAATCCGAATATTCAAGAGTTACTCAATAAGGTTTCAATTCTCGAAGAAGCTGAGGCGGCGTGGGCAACGGCATCCGGAATGGCAGCTGTTTTTACAACATTTGCAACTTTTCTTGCGGCTGGAGATGAAATAGTATCAAGTCGATCTGTTTTTGGTTCAACCCACCGCTTACTCGTGGACGTTTTTCCGAAATGGAACATTAAAAATACCTATGTTGATTTTAACGATTATTCAGCTTACGAATCGGCTATTACAAATAAAACAAAACTCGTTTACATTGAAACGCCAAGCAATCCCGCCCTTGATTTAATTGATATCGAACACTTGGCAAAAATTTGTAAAAAAAAAGGAGTTCTCTTAGTTGTTGATAATTGCTTTGCTACTCCAATTTTACAGCAACCAATCAAATGGGGAGCGGACATTGTTATTCATTCAACAACTAAATTTATGGATGGGCAAGGTCGGACTTTGGGAGGGCTTATTGTCTCGTCAAATGAAATAATTGAAAAAATAAAAGCTTTTGCTCGTCATTCAGGGCCTGCTATGAGTCCATTTAATGCTTGGGTCATTTCAAAATCAATAGAAACTTTGGACGTTCGTATGGAACGACATTGTAAAAATGCTTTAGAAATAGCTATTAGATTACAGGGACTAAAAACAATATCTTGGGTAAAATACCCATTTTTACCTTCTCATCCCGATTTTGAAATTGCCAAAAAACAAATGTCTAGTGGAGGTGGCTTAATTTCCTTTGAATTAAAAGAGGGATTGAATGCCGGTAAAAAATTCCTTGATAATTTACAATTATTTTCTTTGACTGCAAATCTGGGAGATACTAGAAGTATTGCAACTCATCCGGCATCAACAACACATTCTAAACTATCTTTCGAGCAAAGAAGGGAAGTAGGAATAAGTGATGGCTTGATTCGTTTATCAATTGGTTTAGAGCATGTGGAAGATATATGGAATGATCTTTTTCAAGCGCTTAATTAGATTTTATGTACAAAAAAAAGCGCCGCAATTGCGGCGCTTTTTTTTGTAAGGTTTCTATTATTTTTTAATTTCTAATTTCTTTAATGTCTGAGCATTGTTTCCAGAAATTTTCAAGTTATAACTTCCAC
>CANGLG010000065.1 GCA_947454395.1 Flavobacteriales bacterium | reverse complement strand
AAAGAGTTGAATTTCTTTTCCTCCCATTTAATGGAACTTAATTTTTTTAGACCATTGTTTTTTGTAGCATTTGTCGATTTTTGATAATACCAAACTGTAATCAATGACAAAACGACATATATCAGAACTAAAAAAGGAAAAGGTGAACGTTTCATAAGGTCATTTTTAGGGATAACGAAAAGAATACAACATTATTCCATAAACGTTCAAATCCCTCGAAAGAAGCTTGTTTAATTTATTTAATTTGCAAATCAAGTAAGTAGACGAAACTAGCTATTGCAGCAGCTCCAAGTTCCAATTCGCGTTTGTTCACATTTTCGAATACATCACTTGGAGCGTGATGAAAATCAAAATAGCGCTGTGAGTCAGGAATAAATCCAAACAAAGGAATACCTGGAAAAGATTCTTTCAACGGACCTATATCAACTCCGCCATATCCTTTTTCAAAAACATGTAAATCGTAGCTTGTGAAATTTGGAGCCAACGACTGTAAAAATTTAACTTGTGCATCAGTTCCATCACAACCAAAACCTCTCGGAGAGAAACCACCTCGGTCGCTTTCTAAGGCTGCAATGTGTTTTTCACCCTTTTCTTTGACCCAAGTTGCATAGGATTTCCCACCCATGTTTCCATTTTCCTCATTCATGAAAAATACCACGCGAAGTGTATGTTCCGGTTTGTATTTTAGTTCTTTTAAAATTCGCAAAGCTTCAAGGCAATGAATGACGCCAGCACCATCGTCATGCGCACCTTCTCCTGTGTCCCAGGAGTCTAGGTGACCTCCAAAAGTGATGATTTCATTCGGGAATTTGGAGCCAGTTATTTCAGCAATTACATTATAGGAAACTGCATCCGGATATGATCGACAATCCATTTCTAAAATCAATTCAATTTTACCATTTTTTAATGCGTTGGAAAGAAGATCAGCATCTTGGGTGGACAAAGCTCCGGCTGGAATTTTTTCGACGTTTTCCTCATAATGCATCGAACCGGTGTGCGGATTATGGTCTGTTGGTAGTCCCAACGAACGAATAACAACGGCTTTTGCACCTAATTTTGAAGCTTCAACGGCACCATTTCCACGAATACCATAGCACAGGCCATAAGCTTTAAAAGTTTGAATTTGAGCGGCATCCATCGGTTGATTTAGAAAAACGATTTTTCCTTCGACTTGACTTCGCTTGGCTTCTTTTAATTGATCCAATGATTTGAATTCAACAGCTTCAGATGTCAAAATTCCGTCTGTGCCAATCGAACCGCCTAATGCTAAAATATTCAATTTGGTAAGTTCTCCTCTATTAGTTCGCAACCAAGCTGTTTCTTTCGTCCCTCGTTCCCAGTGCGGGACATTAATTTCTTGAAGATAGACTTTGTCAAAGCCGTATGATTTCATCTTTTGTTCACTCCATTCTACCGCCATTTGCGCTTCTGAAGAACCTGAAAGTCTTGGCCCAATGTCTTTGCAAAGTTGTCTTAAATCTTCGTATGCTTTGCCTCGTAAAAGTGCTTCATCGTATATTTTTCGAATGAAAATTGAATCTGTTTGTGAAAAACAGAGGATTGGAAAAAGAAATAAGATTATAAACCGCATGCAATAGATTTTGTATAAAAATAATGATTTGTTAAGAACTAGTTTAAAACTGAATGCGATAAACAAAATTTGGGAAGAAGCCAATTTGATAGGCCGTACTAATCGTGTTCGTACTTGGATTATATCGATCTGCAAAGATGTTTTTATGGTTGGTTACGTTATTAACATCAAAGGCCCATGATTGCGAAACTTTATGTTTCTTCGAATTAAGTGTAAAACCTGCCTTGACATCCAATCGCATAAAGTTTGGATATCTTTTGGTGAAAGCATATTCATCACCCATTAAAATTTGAAAGTCTACGAGTTTTGAAAGTTCCAAATTAATTGGCGTGTAGAATCTTCCTCCTGCATGGGTAAATTTAACATCAAAGGTAAAGGCATTTCGTTTTTCCTTACCAACTTTAATTTCCTTGCCCACAAGCACGTTGTAAACGAATTTGCCGTTGAAGGCTGTATTTCTTTCTATTTTGTCACTTGATGTATATTTTGAGTCGTAAACAGATCCTGTTGCCATTCCGTAAAAACCTTTCCCAAAGTATCGTTCAATTGTAAGTTCAAAGCCATAATTTCTTCCAGTTCCTTCGTTCACAAGCTCCGTTTGATTATTAGGGTAATAACTTGCACCTGCATTTAACATGGAATAACTGCTTGCGAATTTGTGTACTGGCACATTCCAAAGATATTGGTAGTAAATTTCAGTTTTAATTCGCCATAATTTAGAAGGTATAAAATCATAACCAAGAACGAAGTGCTGACTGCGTGTAAAACCCATGGATTTGTTTGTTTGCAAAGCATTCCCACTTCCATCAAAAGATTGAAAAAAATACGAGTCCAATGGTTGCATTTGGCTGTGAAGTCCATAACCTGCGCTGAAATTACTAGTTTTTGATATTTGATATTTTAATCCAATTCTTGGTTCAATAGAAAATGAATTATTAAGCGTCAAAAATTGAGAATGCAAACCAATATTCAGGATTAAATTGTCTGTAAAATTATATTTCGAATGGGCATATGCTTGAAGTAAAACAGTTTTGCTTTTTGTGTTCCAGTATTCCAACCATTGTGACTTGTGTTCACGATTTCGATAAAGCAGATTGATGTTAAATAATTCTGCAATGATTCCGGTTTTTAGGAAATATCGTGCGCTAATTTTTGAGTTGAATGAACTGTTTATGGAGTAGGTCAATCGCTGTGTTAAATTTTCAATCGTTCGAATAGGGGAGTTGTCAACGGTACTAAGGCTGTCTTGTAAATAACTTGAACCGGCATAATTTGCACCAATTACAGTATTGAAATATGATTTTTGATTGACGTGAATGACATGTTTTACACCAAGAAGACCGATTTGACTCTTGAAATATCCATCACGGTTTGGGATTGCAAATAAATCCGTGCTATCTACTATATCGTGTTCAAAATTGACTTTACTTATAGCTCCAATTCCAAAAACGGTGAATCTACCTAATTTAGTCATTCCGGAGTTTATTTTGAATGATAAATCTTGGTAATAAGGTGTTGCAAATGTCCCAATCGGAAGTCCAAGTTTCTTGGCCATGCTTGGAAATCCATAGCGATAGGCAACGACATACGAAGAACCATTTTCCTTTTTTATTGGGCCTTCCGTCATGAATTCAATTCCGGTAATTAAACCAAATTGAAAAGTGTTTTCTCTTTTTTCTGTATTTCCATTTCGAAATCCAAGGTCAAAAACTCCAGCGTTTGCGTTCCCGTATTCCGATGGAAAAGCTGAAGTCATGAAATCGGAGTTTCGGAGTAAATTTGTGTTAATTGCTGAAACAGGTCCACCGGTCGTTCCTATGGTTGAAAAGTGATTTGGATTCGGAATATTCAAGCCTTCTAAACGCCACAAAACGCCAACGGGAGAATTCCCACGAATAACTAAATCGTTTCTCGAATCATCAGGAGAACTTACACCTGCAAAACTTGCAGCTAAGCGAGCGGGATCCGAGCGCCCACCCGCATAACGGTTTACCTCTTCCATTGAAAAGGATCTGCCGCTTACGGTTGTCATTTGGTTATTAAGCGTGTTTTTCTTATTGGTTATTTTAACCTCACGCATGTTATTTACACTTTCCTCCATTCCAAGGTCCAAAATTGTTTCTTTTCCGGAAGTAACAATTACATTTGGAAGGGTGATTTCCTTGTAACCAACTTTCGAAAATTTAATATCGTATCGTCCGGGCTTTATTTGGTCTAGTCTATACTTTCCATTCTCATCTGTTTCTGTATGTTTGAGTGGATTTAGTTCTAATATTTGGATTTTCACCCCTTGCAATGGGTTCTGTGATTGCTTATCTGTAATCGTTCCTTTTATAACTTGGAAATTATTTTGAGAAAAGGAAAATAAATAGAAAAACACTGAAAATAAGCTAACTAAAAAATGTTGCATTATTAGAAATTTGAATGCAAGGATACTACTTCTTAGTTAAATTATCAAAGCTTTTTTAACTGCAAATTTATTGTTCTAATGATTTTTGCATCGCAATTATTTTTTTTAATAAATAATTGTTAAAAACACTATATTTGCACCGATTAATAATTTTCAAATGAATTTATACACATTTATTATTCGTTTTTTATTCCTGATTGTGCTGATTCAAACAGGTGTAAATTATTCATTAGCTCAGGCTCCAGTTGCTTCTTTTACAACTATTCCAGCTAATTCTTTGGGAACGGTAACAATCTGTCAAGGGCAGCAAATTACATATATAAATACTTCTTCCAATACAAATGTAAATTCGACATATACTTGGAGTTTTGGTAGTGGTGCAACCCCATCAACAGCAACAGGAATTGGTCCTCATAATGTGGTTTACAACAGTGTGACGACGACTTCAGCATCACTAACAGTTTCAAATGGTCCTTCTTTAAATTCGAATTCGTCAATGGCGATTCAAGTTAATGCTGCGCCAACTTCGAACCTTACACTTATCAATAACGCTGCAAGTTTCACAACTACTACTTCTGGAGGATTGACATTATTTAGAAATTGTAGTACAGCTCCATCTAGTCTTTTTTCTTTAAATGTTTCATCTTACGCCGTTGGAACAACTCAAACTTTTATTTGGGGCGACGGGTCACCAAATTCAAGTGAACTTGATATTACTTCGAATCAAATATCACATACATACAATTTGGGTCAATTCACTTTAACCCATACAGTTACTTCGCCCAATGGATGTCAGTCAACCAGACAATACTATATTTTTAATGGTGAAGCACCAGTTTTAACTGTATCAGGTTCTGGACAAACTACCTGTTTGCCTTTTCCTTATTCACTGGATATTTTATCTAACAACATTCCTGGAACGAATTATACAGTATCATTTACAGACGGAAGTCCTTCCTCAGTTTTTTCAACTGTAAATGACACGACGATTTCACATGTTTTTAACACTTCTTCTTGTGGTCAACAATACCCTGTAGGACCGATAACGATTGAAAATTCGTTTCAGGCGACAATAGTTGCTCAAAATGCTTGTGGTACTACATTTGCGACAGTTGGTCCAATTACAATATCAACGGGTTCGGAAGCGGAGTTTTCATATGAGCCAGCATCGCCAATTTGTCAAAATGAACCAGTAACATTTACAAATGAATCATCAGCAGGAGAAAATGTTGATCAAGATGGTTGTTCAAATAACTATTCATATTATTGGAATTTAGCAGAGCCAACAGGTTGGTCGGTAACGAATGGTAGTATGGGTTCGAGTAATGGTTTCATTGGAGGTTCATTGGATTATACAAACTGGGATACACCATCTGTTGATAGCGTTGAAATTACATTTGACACGCCGGGAACTTACCATATGTGGATCTACACAGCAAATGCATGTGGAGTTGATTCAGTAATGCATGAACTTGTAATTAATCCAACTGCAACAGTAAATATGAATCCGATAAATCCAGAAATTTGTTCAGGACATTTTTCTGATTCAATTTTCATGGTTTCAACAATTTCTGGTTATTTAATCAACTGGCAAATCGAGGATACTGTAAATGTTCTTGGAGTTACAACTATGAGTGGTTCTGGTTTGAGTGCAGATACAATTTTACCAATTTTTTTAACCAACCCTACAAGTGAATTAGGATACCTGGTTATAAGTTCAACTGTTGGTTGTACAGCAGTTCCTCCAACTATGGATACTATTTTTGTTCAGCCTCAAGGAAATTTAAATGTTACTCCTACAAATGATTATATCTGTAGTAACGAACAAACAGACATTGATATTTCCAGTAATTTATCTGATGCCACATTTTCTTGGCAAGTAACTTATCCGTCATCAATAACTGGTGCCTCGAACGGAAGTGGAAATAATATCGCTCAAACATTATTTAATTCTGGAAATTCAATCGATACAGCTTATTATACCATTTACATTGGAAATGTTGCCTGTCCGGGTGATTCAGTAGTTGTGCCGATAGCAGTTCAACCGGGTATAACTTTGAATCAATTAAACGATACACTTGTTTGTTCAGGGGCTTTTATTAATCCTGCAACAATTGTTTCTGTTCCAAGTGGTGCAATTTTTTCATGGGAAAATGACAATACTTCCATCGGTCTAGGTGCATCTGGTTCAGGGCAATTACCATCATGGACCGCACCAAGTAATACAACAGGAGCTCCTATTTCTGGTACGATAACAATATCTGCTATTTTAGACCCAAGTTGTCCAGGAACAGAGACTGACTTTATAGTTACATTGAATCCAACAGGAAACATTGACGTTTCAACTTTAGACACATTAATTTGTAGTGGTGAATCCCCTGAAATAGATGTACAAAGTAGTGTTTCTTCGGCTACAATTTCATGGACAGCAAACGCTCCAACGAGTATTTCAGGAGCATCTAATGGTGGTGGTAATTTGGGTACAATATCTGATGTTTTAAATAATGATGGTTCAACATCCAGTATAGATACTGTTTTTTATACCATTTCAATATCGAATGTTCAATGTCCGGACCCAGATTTAATAGTTTCTGTGGCTGTTCAACCTCAGATAGCAATGAATAGTTTAACGGATATTTTAGTTTGTCCTGGTCAAACAATTAACCCTGACGACTTTACAACAACGCCTAGTGGCGGTTCATTCACATGGACTAATGATAATACAGCGATTGGATTATCAGGTTCAGGGAATGGTCAAATTTCCTCATGGACTGCTCCTGCCAACAGCACATCCAATGCAATAGTTGGTAACATAGACGTTACAGCTTCATTGAATGGTTGTCCAGGTGTTCAAGAACAATTTACGGTTACAATTAATCCTTCTCCAGACTTTACATATATTTTAAATCCTGTTTCAGGAATTTCTTGTGTATCACCTAACGCTGATATTACGGGTACGGTTGTTCCAAGTGGATCAACAATATCTTGGTCTGGACCAGGGATCGTTTCAGGACAGGGAACAAACAATTTAACCATAAATCAACCAGGTACCTATAATGCTACAATTACAGACGTATCCACAGGTTGTTCTTCAACAGAATCCATAGTAATGGAACCTCCTACAGAAATTAACATTACATCAGCAATTTCTCAAAATATTACATGTTATGGATTGTCTAACGGGTCAATTACAATAACCACAGATAATTCATCTAATGTTACTTATAGTTGGACTCCAAATGTTGGTTCAGGTTCATCTGTTTCAAATTTGAGTCCAGGAACTTATGCAGTAGTTGTATCCAATGAAGATTTATGTAATGATGATACGACTTTAACAATTTCTGAACCACTTCCTATTGTAGTTGCAATGGTTGATAGCTTGGGTTCAGAGTGTGGTGAAGCAAATGGATTATTATCTGTCACTGCAAGTGGGGGTCAAGGAGGATTCACGTATAATTGGAATAATGGAACACAGGGTGCAACAGCATCTGACATAGATGCAGGTGATTATACAGTTACGGTAACTGATAATTCTGGATGTGCTGTCAGTAAAGTTTTTGATTTGGGATGTACGGCTTTAATTCCAATTGTGGTTCCTCAATTAATTACTCCAAATAATGATGGTAAAAATGACCTTTGGATAATACAGAATGTTGAACAATATCCTGATATCCAGGTTTGGGTTTATAATCGTTGGGGAAATTTGGTATATCAATCTCAGCCTTATCAAAATGACTGGAATGGTTATTTTACAGAAGGAGTAAAAGTTAACGGTCCGCTACCTGCTTCAACCTATTTTTATTTGATTGATACAAATAAAAAATCACAAGACTTAATAAAAGGATATTTAGAAATTCAACCATAAGAATTAAAGATGAAGAAGATATTACTTATACTAATTGGGTTCATTTCAGTAAATCTGAATGCTCAACAGGATGCTCAGTCATCAATGTATTTCTTTAATCCACTAAACTACAATCCTGCTTATGCCGGAAGTCGAGGTACCTTGAATTTAACGGGTGTTCATCGATCTCAATGGGTAGGGTGGGATGGAGCCCCTACAACTCAGTTTTTGTCAATTCATGCGCCTGTCGCACAAAAACACATTGGTGTTGGTGGGAATTTAAGTTATGATAGAATTGGTTCAAGGAGCAATTTTACTGCGATGGCAAATTTTGCTTATCATCTGCAGTTAAATTCAAAGGATTTACGATTATCATTAGGAGCATCTGCTGGTTTAAATTCAAACCAATATAACTTCAATAGTTTAATTGTAACAGATCAAACAGATCCAGCTTATCTAAATTCTAACAAATCGTTAACTCCAAATTTTGGCGTGGGAGCATATCTCTATAGTAAAAAAGGATATTTAGGTTTTTCTGTTCCAAAATTGTTGCAAAAATCAATTGATAATAATACTTCTAATTCTATTCTACAAAGACACTACTTTCTGACAGCCGGTTATGTATTTAATGTTAAATCAATTTTCGATTTAAAGCCATCAGTATTAGTAAAGTATACACAAAACGCCCCTGTAACAATAGATTTTAATTTATCAGCTCATTTTTATAATAAGTTTTGGGTAGGAGGGATGTTTAGATACAAGGAATCAGTTGGTTTCAATGCATCTTATCAAATTAACGATAAATTCATGCTTGGTTATGCATTTGATTTTCCTTTCAACAACCTTAAGTTTAGAAATTTTGGTAGTCATGAATTCGTTATTTGCATTGATATCACTACCAAGAAAAATGCATACATAAGCCCGCGTTATTTTTAATATCAAGTTAAGTTCTTTTTTATGAAACAATTGTTTTTTTTATTCTTGTTTTTTATTGTTATTTCTGCTGCTCAGGCACAATCATATAAAGAGCAATATGCAACAAAATTGTCAAATGAACTACGTTTTGTTGAGGCTTTTCCTGTTTGGGAAGAATTATCAAATGAGACTTTAAAAGCTAAGGAAAAGAACTGGGATTACTTAAGAAAGGCTGTTGAGGCCGCTTATAATTCGGAGCAATACGAAAAGGCATACTCTTGGTCTCAAAAATTAACAGCAGGCCCCGCTGCGAAAGAATCTGATTGGTTGTCTTATTTCAATGTAATTCAAATTACGAAAAGACAAAATCGTTTGAGTAATTTAGTTGACTCTGCTTATCAAAAATTTCCTCAAAGTGCTCCAATTAAAAATTGGAAAACAAATGTTTCACTTATTTTGAAACAACTTTCGGAGAATTCTGAGTATTCGATAGCGAGCTTTAGGCAAATGAAGACAGGTGAGGAGTTTTGTGCTGTACCATATCAAGGTGGTTACATTTTGGTTTCTAACAGAAGAAATACTGGTTTTGTAAACCATAATTACCCATGGACAAATCAGAATTTTATGGATTTGATTTCTATTAACGGAGAAACAGATATTCAAAAAGATCAATTGTGGAAAGAAATTAAAAGGACTAATCCACATGATGGTCCAATTGCATTTTCAAGTGACAATAAAAGTGCCGTTTTAACTATTAATCAAAGTGAGGTTGATAAATTAGGAGGAATCAAATTTTCAAGATTAATGTTGAAAATATATCGTGTTAAAGACGGTATATGGTCTGAAGCTGAAACATTTCCATTTAACAATAAGACTTACTCAGTTGGACATGGTGTATTTGATCAAGAGGGTAACTTAATTTTTGCATCTGATAAGCCAGGAGGATTAGGTGGTGCTGACTTATACAAAACGATATGGAAAGATGGAGTTTGGAGCACGCCAATCAATTTAGGAGATAAGATTAATACTTCAAATGAAGAGTTGTTTCCTTTTGTTTCAAATAATGGAACACTTTATTTTTCCTCAAATGGTTGGCCAGGAAATGGTGGTTTAGATGTTTTTTATCAAAATGAAATAAATTCTAATCCTGTACATATTGGAAATCCCATTAATACGAATGCGGATGATTTTGGAATTTATATTGACGAAAATACTGGTAAAGGAACTTTGTCTTCAAATAGAAATAACTTCAAAGATGAGGTATACACTATTTCAAAACCAATTATTAAAATAGAGGCAGAAATAAGTTTAAAAACCTGTGATAACAAGCCTTTGGCTAATAAACCAATTTTGGTAAAAAACTTAAAAACTTCATCTGAACAAAATCTTACTACAGATGATAAAGGAAAAATTTCATTGAGTCCATTATTTAATTCAAGTTACCGATTTGTTTTTAATGGAGAAGGCAACTTTGATGCTTGTTCTGTTGATAAGACTTTCGACAATGAAGGAAAAAGCCAAGTTACATTAAGTTCAAATTACAAAAATTACACTGTCAAATTTAGTGTTCTTGATGAGAATGGTGAAAAAATGGATGGTGCGCAATTGACATATTATTCCAAAGGTAGGTCAACTAAAAAAGTCCTTACTAAAAACGATAATTCTCTTTTAGAGTTAAGTGCTCAAGAAATTGCTGAAACGGATTCCATTGTTGCCAACAAAATAAATTATCTCGATGGTAGATTGAATTTAAGTCAAACTGGAAGTTGTAAGACGGATAAATTGTTGACATTATCAATGCAGAAGCGAACAGATTCAGAACTAATTAAACTCGAAAATATTTATTATGATTTTGACTTATGGAACTTGCGTCCTGAAGGGAAAGTAGAATTGGATAAACTTGTTCGATATATGCAAGAACATCCTGATTTAACAGTTGAATTAGGTTCTCATACAGATTCAAGAGGTTCTTTTTCATACAATATCCGCTTGGCTGAAAGACGTTCTAATAGTTGTGTAAAATACATAAAAAGTAAAGGAATTCCAAGTGATAAAATTATTGCTAAAGGATATGGTGAGAAGCAATTGGTAAATAAATGTGCGGATGGAGTGAAGTGTACGAAGGAGGAACATCAGTTGAATCGTAGAACTGAATTGAATATTAAAATACTCCCAACTATTAAATAAGGAAAGACTTAATTTACTCTAAAAAAATTCTTTTTACGCAATTATGCTTCGAATCAATTGCATTAATTTGAGTAATATGTTACTTTTTTTGTTTCTTTAATTATACATTTTTTTTGTATTATAATTTGATTTTCGTAAATTGCAGCCTCTTTATTTTGGTCAATTGAAAACGTTTTCTAAGAAGTTATTTTTGAGATTAATCTTTTTTATCTCTATCTTTTTGATAGTTAGTAAGATAGGGGTGTGGGGGCAGTGTCAAATAACTTATCAATCTACATCGCCTCTTTGCAATGGCGAAAGTACAGGTATTATAACTGCAACTGTAAGTTCTCAATGTGGTTGTCCATTTAATTCAACTGGAATTTATTGGAGGATAGTTCACCCATCATTAGGGGTTCTTCAAACATCGAGCTTGGTACAAAGTAACTCTTATACTTTCAATAACTTACCTGCATTAAGCAGTGGGGTTTACACAATTCAAATTTCAAATAATTTAAACGTTTGGACTTCTGGTCTTGGAGGCACAATTTGTAGCCAAGGAACAATCGGGTTACCTGAGAATCCTTTGTTGGTGGCATCAAGTGCAAATTTGACTAATGTCCTTTGCAATGGTGCAAATACCGGTAGTATTCAAATTTCGGCTAGTGGAGGATATTATGGTCCGTTCGGTGATGCTTGTCTTGGATACAATGTTACCTGGACTGGTCCAACATTGCCTCCATCTAGTGTAAATCTTAATTGCCCTCCTGAAATAGTTGCTTCTAATTATCAAATGAACAATTTGCTGGCTGGAAACTACACAATTATTATTGACGACTATAATAATTGTGACGATACACTATTTGTTACTATCACTCAACCTCTCATTATAACCCCAACTTTTTCAATTACTAATGCCACATGTGCCAACGGAACTGGCTCCATCAATGTAGGCGGTCTTGATGCATCAGACGGAACTCCTAGCAATGTAGGTTT
>CANGLG010000064.1 GCA_947454395.1 Flavobacteriales bacterium | reverse complement strand
TACAGAAGCTCCTGTAGACTTATCCACAGCCGAAGAATCGTCTGAAAACACCAAAAATAAAAGAAAAAGAAAAATTGTTTCTCCCGAAGATAAAATTGAAAAAAAACCTACAAATTCTGAAGAAAACAAATCAATTGAAAATAGGGAAATAATAGAAGTTATAGCTGAAGAAAAGCAAATTGAACCTATTTTAAAAACAGAGATTGATCCTATTAAATCAGAAAGTGTTGAAAATAAAACTTCTAACGAGGAAAACAAATTCAATAAACCAAGATTTCAACATCCAAAACAACAAAATAGACCACAACATAACCAAAATCAACAGGAAAAAACACTTGAAGAAAAAGCGCCAGAGGAAAATTACGATTTAGTTGGAATTGTATCAGCTGAAGGAGTTCTCGAAGTAATTCAAGATGGTTATGGTTTTTTAAGATCATCCGACTACAATTACCTTCCTTCTCCAGACGATATTTATGTATCACAAAACCAAATCAAACTTTTCGGTTTAAAGACTGGGGATACAGTTAAGGGAACCATTCGTCCACCTAAAGAAGGAGAAAAATTCTTTCCTTTGGTAAAAGTTGAATCAATTAATGGAAGGGATCCATCGTACATTCGTGACCGTGTACCATTCCAATACCTTACACCGTTATTTCCTTCTGAAAAATTCAAACTTACCGGCCATAAACAAGAATCTCTTTCAACAAGAGTAATGGATTTGTTTGCACCAATTGGTAAGGGTCAACGCGGAATGATTGTAGCGCAACCGAAGACAGGTAAAACAATGTTACTAAAAGACGTTGCCAATGCCATCGCTGCAAATCATCCTGAAACTTATCTGATTGTATTACTTATTGACGAGCGTCCTGAAGAGGTTACTGACATGGCACGCAGTGTTAAAGCTGAAGTTATAGCATCTACTTTTGATGAGCCCGCAGAAAGACATGTTAAGGTTGCCAATATGGTTTTGGAAAAAGCGAAAAGAATGGTTGAATGTGGACACGATGTTTGTATTTTATTAGACTCGATAACCCGCTTGGCTCGAGCATACAACACCGTTTCTCCTGCATCTGGAAAAGTACTTTCTGGAGGTGTGGATGCGAACGCGCTTCATAAACCAAAACGATTCTTTGGTTCTGCAAGAAAAATTGAAAATGGAGGTTCTCTTTCAATTCTAGCTACTGCATTGACTGAAACAGGTTCGAAAATGGACGAAGTTATTTTTGAGGAATTTAAAGGAACAGGTAACATGGAATTACAACTTGACCGAAAAATTTCTAATCGACGAATTTACCCTGCTATTGATATTACAGCATCCGGAACTCGTCGTGAAGATTTGTTGGTTGGTAAAGACGTATTACAACGTGTTTGGTTAATTCGAAAATTCATTGCAGACATGAACCCTGTTGAAGCTATGGAATTCCTTAAATCTCATATGGAAAATACGCTTTCAAACGAAGAGTTTTTAGTTTCAATGAATAGTTAATTTAATGAAATTCCCAACTAAAATTGGTATTGCAGCTGCTTTGCTTTGGATTGCTATCAAATTAACAGCTTGGCTTTTAGGCATCTCATTATACGACATTAAAAATTTCGTTTTCATAAACATGTTCTTATTGACCGCTTCTATCGCAGTCGGACTATATTTTGTGAAACTGAAAGAATCTGAAAGCAATCTGTTGAATGACATTAAAAATGGGATGCTTGCTGGTGTCCCATATACAGTAATTGTAAGTCTTTTCTTGTATTTCTATTATGAGAAAATTTATCCTGAATTCAACCAATCAAAGGTTTATGAAATTGAGATAAAATTAAAGGATCCAAAGACAATAAAAGACATTCAAAGGTCAAACCCTGGGATGCAAAACAAATCTGCATCTGAAATCAAACACGAGGTGATTTCAAATACAAAATCGATTTACAATGCCAAATTCACCATGTTAGTTGCATTATTGGCATTAATGCTTTATTCAACAATAAATTCCTTGTTAATTGCTGTTATTTACAGGAAAGTTGTTTTCAGGAATTAGCGTAATAGTTAATGTAATTGAATATCAAACTCTGTTTACCAATTCAGCTCCTAATTCATCATAATTAATACCGTCAAAATTACCGGATGACATCATCAATAGGACTGAATTATTCATTTTTTGTTGACGAATAAAACGTAAGACTTCCTCTTTTTCATTTGTAACTATTACATTCCCTCCAAATCCTGCCAGTACTTGTTCTTTGGAAATTGCCTCCAATTTTTTATGTCTCACAACCTCAGGATTGTAATAAACCAATGCAACATCTGCTTTTTCCATTGAGTTATTGTAGTGAGGGAGAAACTCTTTTTTTAATGAGGAAAATGTATGTAACTCCATACATGCAATCACTTTTCGTTCCGAAAACTGATGCTTCACAGCATTTGTTGTAGCTTTTAATTTTGAAGGAGAATGAGCAAAATCCTTAAACATCACAAAATTATTCTTTTCAACTACTTTTTGAAGTCTCTTACCAGCACCTTTGAAATCAGTCATTGCATTGAAAAAATCATCTGCTGCGATACCAATTGCCTCTCCTAACCGCATTGCTCCCATCAAATTTTGCAGGTTATGTGGTCCAAAAATTTCAAGAGGATATTCTTTCCCTTCAAAAGTTAATATAGTTCCAGTGTCAGAAGGCTTAAAATTGGGTGTTGCATAAGAAACTGTATTTATTGAAGAATAGTATTTTTCGCCAAGCTTTTTCACTTCTTCATCTTCATTGTTATAGACAAGAGTTCCATCTTTTTCAATAAGAGAACAAAATATTTCAAACTGTTCAATATAATTATTAAACGTTGGAAAAACATTTATGTGGTCCCAAGCTATACCACTGAGTATTGCAATATTTGGCTTATATAAATGAAACTTTGGACGTCTATCAATAGGCGAGCTCAAATACTCATCCCCTTCTAAAATCATTATTTTGGCGTCCTCACTTAATTTGACCATGCAGTCGTAACCTTCTAACTGCGCTCCAACCATATAATCAACGTTGATTTCTCGTTTGTTGATTGCATGCAGCAACATGGAAGTAATTGTCGTTTTTCCGTGACTTCCTCCAATAACGAGCCTGATTTTATTTTTGCTTTGTTCATAAAGGTATTCAGGATATGAATAAACCGGAATATTTAGTTCTTTGGCTTTTAACAATTCGGGGTTATCCTCTCTTGCGTGCATTCCTAAAATAACTGCATCCATTTCTGAATGAATTCTTTTATCATCCCATCCTATCGAATTAGGCAAAATTCCTTCTTTTTCAAGTCTCGTTCTTGAAGGTTCAAAAATCTCATCATCCGAACCGGTTACTTGATATCCTTTCCGATTTAATGCAATCGCCAAATTATGCATTGCACTTCCTCCTACAGCTATGAAATGTACATTCATTTTTATGATTTCAGCTAAAATAAAGGATATCTTACCTGTATAGAAATTCTTATCGAATAGTTACTGACAGAGAAGTATTAATTAAGAATTACTTTTCGATTACATTTAATCCTCTGGATTCATTTGTCCAGATATATTCTGTAATTGTGGCTCCATTTTTATAGTAGGAGTTAATTCCTTTTTCATTTTTATTTTGCTCATATACAACACCATAACCAAATTTATCAACAACAATTCGACGTGTAATAATGGAAGTAACGTATCCTTCTTTATTCTTTATTTGATAAACTTTTTCTGTCATTTTGTTCCATGGAAATTCAAAACCTTTTTCGTCACTTAAATGATTAGGTACATTTTTTAATTCTGGGATATAATCTTTTGCTTTTTGAATACTAATTGCTCTATTTTCTTGCTCAACTAATGCAACAGAATCTTTTTTAAATCTAGAATATTCATTTTCATTCTTAGTATCTTGAAATTTTTCAGTGTGCTCATTATTTTGTTTCTGTATTTCCAATGATTTAATCTCAATTTGATCTTTTATCTTTTGTATACTTTTCACATTTTCCTCTGATTTGAGAATGATAGCCTCGTTTTTCGATGCATTAAGAGAATCACTTGTGTTTTTCCAATCTTGAATTTCTAAACTTCTTTTTTCATTATTTTCTTGAACTTCAATTTGCTTTTTGTATACCTCTGCATCAAATTCTTTTTTTGTTTCCTGAAGATTTTCTTGCAAGATGATTTGTTCCTTGCTTTTTTCAATGGCGATCAACTCAATTTCAGTTTTCCTTTCTCTAATATTTTGATTTTCATCCTCTTGTCGTGAAGCGTTGAGCTTTTTATTAAAATAAGCTTCATATTCCAAATCATTCTTCATTTCAACAACCTGCTTTAATGGAGCTTCTTTTTCTTCTTCTATTTGCGAAGAAAGCACGTCGAATAAATCAACGGAATTCCCTTTATATTCCTCTCCGGGCATGGGCAGTTTTGTAATATTTGGTGTTGGGGCAACATTCTGTATGGGATTTACTGTTTTCGGATTAAGCTTGAGATCAAGTGAATCAATAGTTTTCGTTAATTGAGTTAGTTCCCTAGCAGGAGTAATTGGGCCATTCTTCTTAGCCAAGTCCAAAACAGCCTTTAATTGCGTAAGTGCTTCACTTGGCTTACTACTGATAAGTTTGTATGAATTACTTTTTTGAGTATAATAACTACTCATCTTTTGAATTTTGTCTTTTAATTCTAATACCTCAGGATCATTAGTTCGACTTTTCATTGGATCAGCCTTTAAAATACTCTCTGCAACAGAATAGGATGCTGGTCCCTTTTCAAAATTCTCCTGAGCTTTTGCTAATTGTGATTTAAAAGCCTGATCTTCAGAATTTTTCTTATCAAGTACCTTTTGTAAACCAAGTTGACTTTCTTTTGAATACTTATCCATTAAAACCTGGTTTGAGAGCTTGCGAATTAATGTATCATTTGACTTATAAATTTTAATTGCTTCGTCAAACTTCTTTAAAACACCTTGATCATTTGCTGCTTTCAAGTCTTTTTTCAGCTGATCTTCCAATACTTTATCAGCTTGGGATGCCTTTATGGTAGAAATTTCTTTTTCTAAATTTTGTTTTTGGTCAGGAACTAAAGGTATTGCTTGTTGGTATTTTGCAATGGCCTCTTCAAACTTACCCTTGGTTGCGGAACTTGTAGCTTGTGCAATCAATTTTTGTGCTTCGGCAAGATCCTTTTTCTTTTGTTCCTCTTGAGCTTTTGCGGCAGTGATTTTTGAAATTTGTGAGGTTGCATAAGGGTCACCAGGAAATGATTTTAGTAAATCGGAGTATTTTATTTCCGAGTCTGCAAGATTACCACTTTTAAAAGCCTGGTCTGCAACTGATTTCTTTTGCTCATACTCCGCTTTTTTTAATTCCTCATCTTTAATATTTTGAATAGTAGCAAGCACCATATCTTTCTTCACACGAATGGTTGAATCCTTTGGAGTAGCAACTAATGCAGAATCATAATAGGCAACAGCTTTTTGAAACTCTCTATTTTTATTTGCAATATCTCCTCTGGAAATATAATTTTTAGAAACTCCATTGCTAACAACCTTCGAATACTCTTCATTTACTTTTTTGTCAATTTCAGACTTATACTTAGTATCTGGTCTTGCAATAAAAGCAGATTGATCCCAAGTAAATTTTTCTGCATATTGATTTTTTGTAAAGCTAAGATCAGCACCGGTTCGGTTTTCATACAATTCTACAATCAATTCTTCCAAAAGCTGTAAATTGGTATTTCTACCATTAGCTACTTTAAGTGTTTTTATATCAAAAAGCACTTTTTTCGATGCGTATCCAGGCTTAGAAACGAGCAAATCGATTGGATCCTCAATATTCACGAAACCTGTAATTGAATAACTCCCTACCTCATCTGTAATTGCCTTGGCTACAGTTCTGCCATTTTGAACCATGTATAATGTGGCACCAAATAACTTTTCTGAGGTTGTAAAATTGTTTGCACTACCTGCCAAGGAAATATTAACTTTATTTTGCGCCGAAATAAATAGGCTCCAAAAAATCAATGATAATAAAAGAATTGTTTTTTTCATAAATCAAGTATTCCGCAACATAAATTTACTATTCTCTTCGTGAACGTATTATTGTAATTTTGTTGCAGTTTTACAAAATTGGCAAAAATTCACGAACAAAAAAAATGCTATTATTTAACGACTTAAGTTTTTGGGAAAGATCTACCTATTTTGAACAAATTGATTTTACAATCGTGGGTTCAGGAATTGTTGGATTATCTGCTGCGTTTTTTATAAAACAGAAATACCCCGATGCAAAAGTTCTATTAATTGAAAGAGGTTATTTGCCTACTGGAGCATCTACAAAAAACGCAGGTTTTGCCTGTTTTGGAAGTCCTTCTGAACTTAAACATGATTTAACACACATACCGGAACAGCAAGTTTGGGAAACATTTTCAAATCGCTATTTTGGTCTTGAAACTCTTTTCAGTATTGTTTCACCGGAAAAATGTGGTTTCAATAATTGTGCCTCTTGGGATTTAATTGATAACGAAAAAAATAAAATTGAACTTGATTTTTTAGAATACTTAAATCTAAAAGCATTCGAAATTACAGGGCAAGAAAATATCTATACCGCTGATGTAGAAATAATTAAACAGACTGGATTTAAAAATATTGTTTCAGCTTATAAAAATCGATTGGAAGGAAGTGTCAACACTGGGAAATTAATTCATGAATTATATAAAAAGGTAATTTCAATCGATGTTAATGTAATTTTTGGAATAGAATTAATGTCTTATCATACGGATGAAAAAACGGTTGAATTAGAGACTAATTACGGAATAATCAAGTCAAATAACCTTGTGATTTGTACGAATGGATTTGCTGGGAAATTTCTTGGAGAAAAAATTAAACCAGCGCGAGCACAAGTGCTAATTACCAAGCCAATTTCAAATTTAAATGTAAAAGGAACTTTTCACTATGACAGCGGATACTATTATTTCAGAAACATCGAAAATAGAATATTGCTTGGCGGAGGAAGAAATTTAGATTTTCAAGGAGAAACAACAGAAAATATTGATACTACAGAATTAATTCAGAATAAATTGCAGTTTTTACTCCGAGAAATTATCTTACCAAAAATCAACGTAGAAATTGATTATTCATGGGCAGGAATTATGGGTGTTGGTGATTCAAAAACACCAATAATCGAAAAAACGAACAAAAATGTTGCTTTTGGTGTTAGAATGGGTGGGATGGGTGTTGCTATCGGCTCCGAAGTTGGAAAAAAACTTTCAAATTTATTTTAATTGGAAAAGAAAAAAGAATTTATTAACCCTATTGATAAGGACAAAATAACAGAGAATCCGCATTCTCTTGAATATGGTCATCATTCCGGAAGCGCTTTGATAAAACCTGAAGACCAGGGTAAAATTAAAAGTCGTGGCTTGAATGCTATGGAGCATCAGACTGATATGCAGCTGAATCAGATCTACGAGCAAATGAAATTACTGGCGGACCAAGCAAAAAAACTGAACGATCGAAAAAGTATTTCTGAATTCATCTATCAAGCTGAAATTCGGTTTGAACCATTTATAAATCATACGTATCACCTCTATAAAAAACCTCAAGGAACCTTCTTATTATCTCTTATTGGGCCAAGGCAATGGGGAAAATCGGGAGCTGATTTGGAATTCATGGCAAGCGTTAAATTACTTGCTGATCATACTTGGGATATCTTGGAACAAAACCCTGATTTTAATCTTTAACGTACGAAAACCCATTCATTTTCAGTAGAAATTTTATCATCAAAAGAATATCCATCAACATTGTACAATTTTAGGCTTTCACAATCTTGAATGTCATATTCAATAATGTATCTAGCCATTGCTCCTCTTGCATGCTTAGCATACATCATAACAATTGAAAATTTACCGTTTTTAAATTCTTTAAAAATTGGGGTGATTATCCGAGACTTTATTTTTTTCTGATCAATTACCTTAAAATACTCTGCTGAGGCTAAATTAATAATAGCCTCATCTGAATGCATTTCTTTGCTAATTTCCTTAGAGATTTTGGCACTCCAAAAATCATATAAATTCTTTGACTTCAAATCAGGAGTAAATTTGGTTCCCATTTCCAATCGGTAAGGTGAAATGAGATCAAATGGTTTCAAGTAACCATAAAGACCTGATAAAATACGAATCGTATCATTGACCCGAATTAATTCTTCTGCTGGAACCGATTCTATATTAAATCCACGATATACTTCACCAGAAAATGCACGTATGGCTTGAAAATATTGACGGGTTTCATCTGTTCCTGACTTGGTCCAACTTTTAAATCTATTAACATTTAACTTCGCAATTTCAGCTGAAACTGACATTAAATCAATTAGTTCAGCAGTTTTTAACTTTTTTAATTTTTGAACTAATTTTTTAGCATCATTTTCAAATGTAGGCACAGAAAAATCGCCTATTATTTGAGCGTTTTCATTAATACTTTTCGCAGGAGATAAAAGGACTTTCATAATAAAATAGTTAGTTCAAAACTACAACAAGTTTCATTTAAAATGGAATAGATTTACATTTTATTAGTTAGAATTTATATTTTTAAGCTTATTATTTAACTAAGTCTTCATGAAAAGAATTTTAACTTCTCTATTTATCCTTTTTACTTTTTCATTTTTCGCTCAGGATTCTGAATTTCTTGGAACTTTTTATCCACAGGAAACTCATCTTGTACCTGCTTCAAACCAAATGATTGAACCAAAACATCAAGTCATTAAACCGAACTTTAAAGGTCGTGATTTAATTGAATTAGATAATAGTCAAACTCATAATCCAGACTGGGTATGGCAGCAACATCAGGGTTCAACTGCAAAAACAACCTCCGCAACATTATTATGGTCAAAGGATGGGCTTGGCGCTGGAATATCTCCTCCAGATCCATCCGGAGAAGTTGATAGTACAGTTTTTATTGGGGCAACAAATTCTGCAGGAGGTGCCGTTTACAGATTATTCAATAAATCTACTGGTGCTACTGTTGGATCAAATGCATACACGATGCAGACTTTAGGTGGCGTTGCCGGAGCAGGAGATCCAATCGTTCTTTATTATAAACCCGCAAGAAGATGGTTTCTAACAGAATTTGCAAATAGTGGAAATAACTTAATCGTTTACGTTTCAAAAACAAGTAATCCTCAAGGGGCCTATTGGTATTATATTTTTAATGTTGGTGCTAGTTTTCCAGATTATCCAAAATATGCCTTCAACACAGAAGCAGACGCTTTAGTTGTAACCACAAATGAAAACACACCAGCAATTTATACAATGCGTTTAAGTACAATGCTTACCGGCGCTCCAACATCAGCAATACGCAAAACAATTGCAAAGTTAAATGGCTTTAATTTTCAATCACTCACACCTGTTGATCTCGAAGGCGATAACGTTGCCCCAGCAGGAATGAAACCACTATTTATCCGTCATAGGGATGATGAATCGCATAATTCAACATCTGCTAATTCCACAAATGATTATCTTGAATTGTGGGAAATGACTATTAATTGGTCTTCAAGTTCAACATCATTGGCTAAAATTCAAGACATAGCCGTTGCTGAATTTGATTCCAAATTGTGCGGTTTAACAAGTTTTGCCTGTATTAAGCAACCAGGAACAACAAATACATTGGATCCTTTGCGTGAACCTGTAATGTACAAAGCGCCAATGCGTATTTTCGGCGATCATCAGTCGCTTTTGGCTGCATTTTCAACGGATGTGGACGGAAGTGATAGATCAGGTGTACGATGGGTAGAATTAAGACGAACTTCAGATGCCACAACCGCAACATGGACAAAATATCAAGAAGGAACCTACGCTCCAGGATTAGCAACGAGTAGATGGATGCCTGCCATTAATATGGATAAATATGGGAACATATTAGTTGCTTATTCAACTTCTAGTAATACAACAGGTGATTATCCGTCGATAAAAATGACAGGAAGAAAACCTTGTGATCCTCTTGGTACAATGACAATGCCTGAGACAACGGTTGTTGCCGGAACTAGTTCAAAGACATCAAATGGAGACACAAGATGGGGAGACTATCATCACATGTGTATTGATGATTTTGATGGTGTAACTTTTTATTTCTCTGGTCTATATCAAGCTGGCTCCAATTCAGCGGCGGGAACCAAATCAAGAGTCTCTGCAATGCGCTTTGATTTACCAACAAAAGATGCCGCAATAGTAAATGTTTATCCTGTTCCAAATAATGGTACTTGTGGATCTTCGACTCAGATTGGTGTTGTAATCGAAAATCAAGGTTCTAGTGCAATTACAAACGGAACATTTACGTGGCAAGTTGGAACAGGAGCAGTTTCGAGTGTAAATTATTCTTCTGCTCAATTGACAAGTGGTTCAAGAGATACTATTATAGTTACAGTTACAGGTTTAATTGCTGGAGCAAATACTGTTGTAATTAATTCTACTGCTGTTGATGGCCAAAACCAAGATGACAATACATGCAATGATAGCTTTACTTCAACAATTAATTCCTTGAGCGGAAATTACCTGAGTGTGAATTCAGCTGTAATTACACAACCTTCATGTCCTGGAAATGATGGGGCAATTGAATTATCTGCTAGTGGAGGCACCACACCATACTCCTACATTCTAGAAGTTGGAAGTCCTCAATCAAATGCAACTTTTAATAATTTAGAAGCTGGTATTTATAACTACACAATAACAGATAGTACTGGTTGCTCCAATTCAGGGGTATTAAACTTGATTGCGACAACTGTTGTAAACACGACATCAACATTAACAACTCCAATTAATTGTAATGGACAAACAGCAACGATTACAATTGCAGCCACTGGTGGACAATCAGCATATACATATTCAATGAACGGAACCTCCTATCAGTCATCCAACTCTTTTAGCGGTTTATCTGCAAATACATATACCATTTACGCAAAAGATGCAAATGGATGTATCGGTCAAAACAACTTAATTATATCTGAACCAAGTATTCTTAATCTTTCTGCTGTTCCAACTATGATTACTTGTAACGGTAGTAATAATGGCTCAATAGTTTCAAATGCGACAGGAGGCACAAGTCCTTACACGTATAGTATTGATGGAACCAGCTTTGTAGTTTCTGGAACTTTTTCAAATCTAGGCGCAGGAAATTATACAATCACTACCAAAGATTTAAATGGTTGCACGAATACTTTCAATACAACAATTACCCAACCTTCAGCGATGAGTTTATCTGGTGTTTCAACGGCATCAACTGGCTCAAATGGAACAATTACATTAACTGGTTCAGGTGGTTTGACTCCTTATACTTACAGCATGAATGGGACGAACTTTTTTTCAGGAGCTTTATTTTCAAATTTGGCTCCAGGGACCTACACATGTTATGTTAAAGACAATAACGGCTGTATAAGTTCAACTACAATAACCGTTAATGATAATTCTTCAGGTCTAGAAGAAATTAATTTACAAGTTACAAAATTATATCCTAACCCAAATAATGGAGTTTTCGAACTTGAGATTTCAGGACTAACTGGAAATGAAGTAAACGCAAAACTGTTCAATATGTCAGGACAACTTGTGTCAAATTTTTCTTTAACTGTTGAAAATGGAAAAGCTTCAAAGACAATTGAAATGAGTAAGAAACTTTCAGCTGGAACTTATTACCTAGGAATCTACAATAATAACGCTGCTGTTATTAAGCAATTTATCAAAGAATGATTTTCCATTAAACTAAATTATCGAAGACCTTACAGTACTTTATCTTCGTTACCAAAACTAGAATTAAAATATTCTTTGTAAAATTATATCCCAAGGAAAGCTATTTATCTAAAAATTATAACTTTGCAATTCTTGTATTGTTAGACAACTTTCAAAAAATTTATACAATGACAAAAGAAAAAAATCGTTATTCAGATTCAGAGCTTGAAGAATTTAAAACGCTAATTCAGAATAAATTGAAAGAAGCTCAGGAAGATTATTCCTTATTAATTGGTTCGTTGTCT
>CANGLG010000063.1 GCA_947454395.1 Flavobacteriales bacterium | reverse complement strand
ATATTGAAAGCGTAAGTTTTAATCCGAAAGAATTGGAAAAAGAACGATTTAACAATGTATCCATTCAAACCTCTGATAAAGCGAATAAAATTTCAGATACAACCTGGAATCGTTTACGTCAAAATGAATTGAATTCGAAAGAGTTAAAAACCTATCACGTGGTTGACAGTTTCGCTAAAGCTGAAAACCTGGACAAGTACCTCTTTTTTGCTAAAGTGTTGGCAACAGGTAAAATACCCGTTTCTTTTTTTAATATTGATCTAAAACGAGTTTTTAATTATAACGACTACGAAAAGTGTCGATTTGGACTTGGAATAGAAACATCAGAAAAATTAATGAAACCGCTTATTTTTGGAGCATATTTTGGTTATGGAACAGGTGATAAAACGTTTAAATATGGCGGGTACTCGACGCTATTTTTACATAGAAAATCGGGAACCAAACTGAATCTTTACATTCAAAAGGATGTTTCGGAAGTAGGTGCCACAAAACCGTTTTTTTCACCTGGATTATTTTCAAACGAATCATTACGCTATCTATTTGTATCCAACATAGCAATGCAGGAAAAGTATGGCGCTACCTTTTCCACCACGATTCGCTCCAACATGGGAATACAATTGGATGTAAACAGACACAATCTCAATTTCAAAAATGGTTACCAATACAATGGTTTGTCAACCTTTAATGCCTTGGAAACTTCCTTGATTTGGTCGTGGAATATTCGTGAAAAGGTAAATTTAATTGGCAATCAACCCATTTCTATGGGAACGAAATACCCGCGACTTCAGGTTCAATTTGATAAAGGTTGGATTCCATCAGATTGTCCTGAATTTATGAATTATTCCAGAGTGAATTTATCAATTAGTCAAAATGTAACTGTTATTGGAATCGGGAAATTATCTTGGAGTTTTCGAGGTGGAGTTGCAAACGGTAATGTTCCGTTGAATTATTTTTTCGCATTACAGGCTAGCCGACAAAATTGGTCGGTTTCGATTCCAAATTCGTTTGAAACAGTTGGTGTCAATGAATTCTATCATAAGAAATCAGTTTCGTTGTTTACACGATTTACGTTAAACGCCATTCGAACTAAGGCGAAATGGAATCAACCTCAATTCGGTTTTCATTATGCCTATGGAATTGGTGAATTTAAAAATAAAACCGAACACAATATTGAGTTTAAGTCAATGGATAAAGGCTTGCACGAAGCTGGTGTTTTTCTAAATGGATTGCTAACCTCAGGGAATTACACTATTGGATTGGGGTCTTTTTACCGATTTGGATATTATTCCAATGAAGATTGGAGAAAGAATATCGTTCCGAAAATTGTAATTGGATTTACTTTTTGATTACTGGCTTTTACCTATTAGAAAAACAGTAGGACTTTTCGATAAATCATAAGCATTTTCACGCCAATCTTTTATCGTTCTTGTTCTAATTCGAGCATTATGCAAAGTTAGATTAGAGGCAATACAAAGTTCAGTTAGATCACTTAGTTCATTCAAAAGATCTTCTAGTACATGCATATTTCTAAATGGTGTATCCATAAAAATATGCGTAGTACCATTTCTCCTTGAATCCATTTCAAAGTCTTTTAATTTTTTAACCCTGTCTTTTCTTTCTTTTGGAAGGTATCCATGAAATGAAAATTTCTGACCTGAAAATCCACTTCCAATCAAAGCCAACAGAAAAGAAGAAGGTCCAACCATCGGATTTACTTCAATTCCTTGTGAATGAGCTAGATGAACAAGTTCTGCTCCAGGATCTGCAATGCCAGGACAACCTGCTTCTGAGATAATCCCTATATTTTCACCCCGCACTAATTTCATAAGTAATTCCATAAGTTCCTTCTCGCCTGAATGCTTATTCATTTGAACAAAATGACATTCATCTATAGGGAATTCTCGATCCATTTTTCGCAAAAGCCTCCTAGCAGATTTAATTTCTTCTACGGCAAAAATGCGAAGACTTGTTGCAATTGAAATAACTTCCTGAGGAATGATATCTAGGACGGTTTCTCCACCTAACGTATTTGGAATCAAAAATAATTTACCTGATTGTGCCATCTTTTATTTTTTGAATTATTACGTCAGTTACATTATCTAACAAATCATAAACAGCCATAAAGTCTTCAGAAGTACCGTAATATGGGTCCGGCACATGCTTGTTTTGATTCGGATACAACTCATTAAGAATCAATTTAACTTTTTGATTTTCTAAGTTATTTTGACTCAGTTTCAAGACATTCTCTAAATTCGATTTATCCATGACATAGATAATATCATAATCAAAAAAGTCATTTGAGGAAAATTGTCTAGCTTTTAAAAAATCAATATTTACACCTCGTGATCTTGCTGTTTCAATCATTCTTTTATCAGGAGCTGAGCCCACATGATAATTAGCAGTTCCAGCAGAATCAACATGAACATTAAGATTGTGTTCTTTGACTTTTTTACGCAACAAGCCGTCAGCCATAGGTGAGCGACAAATATTACCAAGACACACCATTAAAATGCGCAAGTCAAAGTCAGTTTGATTCAAAGTAAATTATTGAATGGTAAGTTTTTTCTCTAACTCTTCAAGGTAATGACGGAACTGTTTATCTGTCTCTGAAAGATTAACGACTGTTCTACAAGCATGAAGTACTGTTGCGTGGTCTTTTCCTCCACAATGAGCACCAATATTTGCTAAGGAAGATTTTGTCATTTTCTTTGAGAAATACATTGAAATCTGACGAGCCTGAACAACTTCTCTTTTTCTAGTTTTAGACTTAAGCATTTCAATTGGCAAATCGAAATAATCACAAACAACTTTTTGAATATATTCAATAGAAACCTCTCTAGCAGTACTTCTAACGAATTTATCAACCATTTGCTTCGCAAGGTCTAAAGTGATTGCTTTTTTGTTAAGTGAAGCTTGAGCCAGCAAAGTATTTAATGCGCCTTCTATTTCTCTGATGTTGGTATTAATTGAGTATGCTAAATATTCAACAACTTCTTTCGGAAGTTCTATTCCGCTTCCGTACATTTTCTTTTCTAGAATAGCAATACGTGTTTCTAAATCAGGAGTACCTAAATCAGCAGATAATCCCCATTTGAAACGTGATAATAAACGTTGCTCCATTCCCTGCATTTCAACAGGTGCTTTATCGGAAGTAAGTATTATTTGCTTTCCATTTTGATGTAAATGGTTAAAAATGCTAAAGAATACATCTTGAGTACGTTCTTTACCTGCAAAGAATTGAACATCATCGATAATTAAAACGTCTATCATCTGATAGAAGTGAACAAAATCATTAGTTGTTTGATTTTTTATAGCATCAATAAACTGATGAGCAAACTTTTCTGATTGTACGTAAAGAACTGTTTTGTTTGGGAAATTATCTTTGATGGCGATGCCAATTGCATGTGCTAAATGCGTTTTACCTAGTCCAACTCCACCATAAATCAACAAAGGATTGAAAGCCGTTCCTCCTGGTTTGTTAGCCACAGCATAACCAGAAGCTCTAGCTAAACGATTGCATTCTCCTTCCACAAAATTTTCAAATGTAAAAGCAGGAATAAGGTTGGATTCAATATTCACTTTTTTCAAACCTGGAATGATAAATGGATTGCGAATTTGCTTTTCGTTCACATTTATCGGCATGTTAACTGGTGCGTTTTTAAGCGAATTTGTGTTGTGAGCAGGAATTTTAACTGTGTATGGATTGGATGATTTAGAATTATTTTCCATTACAATACTATATTCCAAACTTCCCTCTGAACCAAGTTCTTTCTTTACAACTTTTCTTAGTAAGGTAATGTAATGCTCTTCTAACCATTCATAAAAGAAATGCGAAGGCACTTGTATTGTTAAAACATTGTTGTCAAGTTTAATTGGAACAATCGGAAGAAACCAAGTTTTAAATTGCTGCAAAGGAATAATGTCTTTAATAACCTTCAAACAAGATTCCCATGCACCTTCGTGACTTTTACTCATAATTTTTTTACTTTAAAATCTTACAAATTAATTATAAAACAAGAGAATTTACTCTTGTTTTGGAATGTCTTACCTTGTACAAACAAAGAGGGTACAAATGTTTACATAAAAAAGTTAAAAAAAAAACGTTTTGCCTATTGACTTTTTGAAATCTTTTACTTGTATGAATATTTTTTTGTTTTTTTTCTTACGCAAACTTTGATTCCGAATGTAGCAATTATTTTATTAATTTTCAACAATCTTTTGAATAAATAAGTTTAATATGGAAATCGGATTTGAATCCACCCATTATTTGCGTGTTAGATATGGTGAAACGGATAAAATGGGATACTGTTATTACGGGAATTATGCTGAATTTTTAGAGGTAGGAAGGGTAGAGGCACTTCGTTCAAAAGGAATAACCTATCGCGAATTAGAGGAAAGCGGAATTATGCTTCCCGTTTCCGAATTTCACATACGCTATTTGGCTCCTGCCAAATATGACGATTTGTTAAAAATATTTACTCGAATTACAAAATTATCAGGAACGAGGTTGTATTTTGAATATGAAATTTATAACGAAAAGAATATCAAAATAATTCAAGCGGAAACAACCCTAGTTTTTGTCAATGCTCAAACTATGAAACCAATTCAGGCTCCGGAAACTTTTTTAAATGTATTTCATGACTAACTCTGACAAAGGAAATTTTACCTTTCTAGAATTTACAGAAGATATTATTTCAAATTTTTATAGTCCAAGAAAAGGTGAAAATCGTGTTGGTGATTCTTTAAAAAAGAGTAACAAAAAAGGCCGATTTGTTATTTTGGGAATAGAAGAAAGTATTGGCCCAAAGGCAAATAATGGTTTATCAGGTAGCGAAAACGCTTTTGAATCTTTTTTGAAGGTCTTTCTAAATTCTCAAATTCACGATCAGTTTGAAGGTTCTAACTTTCATATTCTGGGGACAATTAAACAAGAATCTTCGTTTTCTTCGATTGAAAATGCTAGCCAACAAGTATTAGAATTGGACGATTTTGTGTTTAGAATACTGAATGACCATGTTTCTCAAAATCAAATTCCGATTGTAATAGGTGGAGGACACAACAATGCATATCCGTTGATAAAATGGTCTGCTAGTCATGGAATGATTAATGTGCTAAACCTTGATCCACACGCTGATTGTAGAGAAACATCTCATCGCCATAGTGGGAATTCATTTTCCCTTGCCTTAGAGCAAAAAATTCTAAATCGCTATGCTGTTTTAGGTTTACATGAAGCATTCAACAATCATTTTATCCGATCATTCCTAATTAAACACAATGTCTTTCATACTTTCTTTGAGGATTATTTGATGCAGGAACGAGACTTGTTAAAGGACTTAAAAGTGCTTGTTTCGGAGTGGAATGATGTTCATAAAATCGGATTGGAAATTGACATGGATTCCATTGCGGGCATGCCAAGCTCTGCCTTTTCGCCATCAGGATGGACGCTTGATCAAGTGAGAGCCTATTTAATAAAGGCCGCAAAGAGTTTTTCTACTATTTCTTATCTTCATTTACCGGAAGCTGCTCCGAAAAATGAACTAGAAAATAAAATCACGGGTAAAGCGTTGACTTATATAGTGAGAGATTTTATCAGAAATGCAAAGTGACTTTTTATTTCCCTAAATATTTCTTACATTTAAGAAAAAGAATGTATGCTGAAGAAACTGATTTTAGTCCGAGATTTTTTTCCTTTCAGACTGCTGTCAGCGCATTTGAAATATAATTTCTTCGGATTAATCTATTGGGCGATTCTATTCTTAATTGTCACAGAGTCATTGGGACATGCTTTCGGAGTACCCTTTTTATTTTTTTCTCCGGAATACCTTGGAAGAGTTAGTTTTTGGAGTTTTTTATTTCTTGGTTTTAGTATTGGAGGATTCACAATGGCTTTCAATGCTTATAGTTATGCGAAAATAGGCCCGCGTTTCCCATTTTTAATAGTTGTTTCAACACCATTTTTGCGATTTTGTATTAATAATGCATTGATTCCAATTGCTTTCACGATTTTGTATTTGATCAAAATGGTAAAATTTCAAGCAAATGAAGAACTAGCCTCGAATGCTCAAATTCTAAATTACACGATATCCTATTTGATCGGTTTTTTATTTTTCCTTGCCTTGTCCTTATTATATTTCTTTCCACTCAGAAGAAATCGCGATCAAAATGATGATGAAGATGAAAGTTCAAATAACCCAATATCTTCAGTCACTAATAAAGGAGTGAAATGGTACAATTATTTTCGTTCTGAATCCAAAAGACCAATTTATTATGTTGGAAAAAAATTCAAAATTTATAAGAGTCGAAGCATTCAGCATTTAGATCAAGAGCTCATTGAGCAAATTTATGGGCAGAATCGAATCAATGCGTTTATTTTTGAAGCTTTGACATTGGTTGCATTTCTTGGAATGGGATTTTTTAGAAATTATTCGGTGTTGGAAATGCCTTCAGCTATGAGTATTGTAACGCTCCTAACCATTGTTTCGATGCTTTTCAGTGCTTTTATTTCTTGGTTTCATCGCTGGGCTTATCCAATTATTATAGGCATAATATTGTCTATGTCTTATTTGAGTACTGTTTCGCCATTGTTCAAATACACAAGCTATGCATTTGGACTTGATTATTCCAAAGAAAATAAAACGCCTTACACCGTTCGTAAAATTGCTGAAAATGGTTTGGATTCACTGGATTTAAAGGATTCAAGAGAAGATATTCAATTAACCTTAAATAATTGGAAAGAAAAACAGGTCGTCAAAAAGCCGAAACTTTTGATTTTAAATACATCTGGTGGTGGTTCGCGAAGTGCTTTATGGACTTTTATTGTTTTAAGTAAATGCGATGAAGAAACGCAAAACAAATTGTCAGACAGACTTCAATTGATCGCAGGAGCTTCTGGTGGAATGGTTGGAGCAGCATATTACAGAGAAGTTGTACTGCGTGAAAAGCTAAATAAAATCAAAAGAAGAAATTCTACCGTGTTCAAAAAAAGACTTGGGAAGGATTTATTAAACAAAGTTGCTTTTTCAGCCTCAACAAGTGATATGCTCATGCGTTACAAATCGTTTGAGTATAACGGTCACAAATATACCCAAGAGCGTGGTGCAGCATTTGAAGCTCATCTCCATCAAAATTTAAAAGATTATCTGGAACATCCCTTAGGTTATTATCAGCCTTTTGAAATGACCGGACAAATTCCGATAATGATCTTCAGTCCTACGATAATTAATGATGGGAGAAGACTTTTAATTTCTTCGCAAAATCTGAGTTTTATGGTCAGACAACAGAAAGGAAATTCCGCATTTGAAAATCTTGATTATCAAACTTTTTTTAAGATTAATAATCCCCAATCTATTCGATTTTCGACGGTACTCAGAGCAAATGCTAGTTTTCCTTTTATCATGCCAATGATTACATTACCCACAAAACCTGAAATTCAGCTAATGGATGCTGGAATTCGTGATAATTATGGAGGGAAAGTTACTGTCGATTATTTATTTGCGCTTAGTCAATGGATCAAAGAAAATACTTCCGGAGTTATCATTGTGGAAACGCGCGACACCAAGCGAATTTTAAATGATGAATCATACAATGATATTTCTTTAATGGATAAAATCACCCTTCCTTTCGGAAATATGATTACGAATTTCACACGAACACAGGATTTTGATCAAGAACAGTTGATGAAATTATGTTCCAAAAGTTTTGATTTTCCTGTGGACGTGGTAACTTTCAATTTGAGAGAAAAATCAAAAGACCGAATTTCACTTTCCTGGCATTTGACAAAAAGAGAAAAGCAAAAAATTGAGAAAGCTTTTAAAAGCAAAGAAAATCAAAAAGCTCTTGAAAAATTAAAAAGTCTACTTTTTGGAAATTGACAAATTACTCAAAGAAACCACATAGTCAATCTGGCAATCAGCAGGTGATGGTGCTCTACTGACGGTTAAGTTGAAATTTAGTTTCAGACCGTTTTTTTTGAATTTATCCTCCAGTTGGACCGGATACAGCTTTTTCCCAAGATAAGATGACCAATTTGAAACAAGTACCTGCTCCACATCAATGAAATAAGGACAACCACTTTCATTCAGATGAATTGTTCCCGTAAATGGCGCAAAATTATTCTTTGACTCTGAGTTAGGATTTTGGTTTTTAATGGTTCCACAAGAACATAGAACTGAAATTAGTGAAGCTAAAATTGAGTATTTCATCAAATAGATTTTATTCCAAAAATAAAAAAAGAGGCTCAATTTGGGCCTCTTTTAAAATCAACCTGTAGCAAAGTTAATTTAGATTATGTCTCCCAATAACGCAGGAAGTTCTAATAAGGTTACATTTTGAATTAACATTTTTACTTTAATAAAGAATTTAAGTTGACTTATTTCAGATTGTAGCTTGAAATATATTTGTCTTGTGATGATTTTAAATACTTCGATTCAAGCTTTAGTAAAGTTGATTGACGATCCGGATGAAAATGTATTTGGGCATGTAAAAGATCAGCTTTTGAAATGTGGTGTTGAAGCGATTCCTTACCTAGAACATTCTTGGGAATCGGATTATTACGGATTGATTTTTCAAACACGTGTGGAGCAAATCATACACGAAATTCAGTTTGAAGACATAAAAAATCAATTAATCGCTTGGACGAATTCCTATGACAAAGACTTGCTGGAAGGAGCTATTGTCATAGCAAAATACCAATATCCTAATTTGGATGAGCAGCAAATTCGAGAAACCATACAAGCGATTCGTCGGGATGTCTGGCTCGAAATAAATGACAATCAAACGGCTTTTGAACAAATAAAAATTTTTAATCGTATCTTCTTCGGACACTATCAATTTCAAGGCGATGCGAAAAATTTTCATTCGCCTGTAAATTCATACATTAATACGGTATTGGAAAGTAAAAAAGGAAATCCGTTGAGCTTGTGCCTAATTTACAGCGTGGTGGCCCAATCGCTCGACTTACCTGTTTATGGTGTGAATCTTCCGAATCATTTTGTGTTGGCATACATGGATTCAAAGCATTCCAATTTCATGATAAACCAACAAAATGAATTTGGGGTACTTTTTTACATAAATGCTTTCTCTCGTGGCAGTATTTTCGACGTGAATGAAATAAAAGACTTTTTATCAAAATACAACCTTCCACAGCATCGCGAATATTTTGAACCATGTTCCAATTCTGCGGTAATCAAACGCATGTTGACGAATTTAATTGCTTCATTTCAACAAATTGGAAACGTAGAAAAAGTAGACGAATTACAACAATTAAGAGCTATTTTGGGCTAGAGCTATTTTAATTTATTGAAATAATCAATCGTGATTTTTCCATATTCAAAATAATAATCATTCTCTCCAAAACCCTTTGTTTTTAGCTTCTTAACATATAAGGTTTTATTATCTACCCAAAATAGTTCATAAGGAGCAAAGGAATATTCTAAATCATCCATAAGAACACTGCCAATTTCAGTTAGTTTATCTTTGTCTTTTTTGTAAAGTCTTAAAAACCCAAATGCACTTTCTTCTTCAACGTATTCGCCTATTACTGCAAGTTTGCCGTCTGGTGAAATTCTCGGAAAGCCATCAATAGAATCAAGTTTGCAGGTTGCTTTATTTATTAATATTTGACTATGTGAGTCATATTCTCCAAACTGACGAATAATCCAATAATTATTATCTGCAGACTGACCATAAAAAACAAAGTTTTCTCCAGTTTCTTCTATATTTTTAAAAGATAAATTTTCTCTATTTGTGCATTCAACTATTAATTCATTTCTTTTTTTGGAAACAAATGCTTTATTCTCTTTGATGCGTTTTAACTCAGTTGGCATTGCATTTTCTTTCAATAAAAAGGGATTCGGAATAACATTTTCATATGCGTTATAAAAAGCAGCAGAATCAATCTTTTCAACAAAATTCGTTATTTCATTTTTGTCAAATGTAAAAGTATAAGAATCATTAAGTTCTCCAAACTCGATTTCATCTAAGCTGTCTGAGAAAAAATAGGGTTTGGAAAAAAAATCAAACTTTTTTACTACATTATCTATTCTGTAAGAATACCTAGTAAGGTAAGTGTTCGGGTATGTTAATTTATAACCTTCTAATTCTTTCGGTATTTCATAGTTTTTAAATTTATGTAATGAATCAATTGGACACAGGTAGTATTCTATAAATTCGTACCCATAAGGATAGGTTGATCCATGCTCGAATGTTCTTTTTGAAAGATCGATAAAAGAATGTTCATGGTGTCCTCCAATTAATTCATCAAACTCCTTATTTTTTCTAAAACTGGAATTATCTTTTGACATTAATAAAACAGTAGGAATTAATTCATCATATTGGTTCCCCCCGAATCCATAACTAAAGTCGTTTAATCCATCAAAATTAAAGTCATCAAATCGTAATCCTAGATCAGTTATTATCTCATCGTTTTTGTTTACGGAAAACACAAAATCGTCAACCTCAATGGTATAATTGTTCGACTCATCCTTTTTATTTTGCAACCTTATTTTTCCCCGACCATAACAAGAATTTTCATTATTTCCCCAATCACAATTTTCAGATTCAATGACGATATTCCAATCTATCGTATCATTTTTCACCTTAAAAACTTTTTGTTTCGTAAAATAGTTTGGTGCGTCGCTGTAAGAAGGAGCTTTGTCGAAAAGACGAACGGGATAAAAATCTGTTTTTTTAACGACCTTTGTAGATAAAGGTCCAATTGAGGTTTCACTTTTTACAATCTCCACGATTGGGTCAACAAATTCTTTAATTTCTCCTCCTATCCACCATTTGAAAAAAGGTTCATGGTCTTCTGTGCCTGTTGGACTCCCTGGTAAAATCTTTTTATTTTTATGGTCAATGACTGATTGAATGTTCTCTCGACAGGTATAAATAAAATCACTAAATTCCCTTGAGTTTGGGATATACCAGCCCGCTGGTGCAATACCCCTTTTATCATTGGCAGCATACCAATTGTACCAAATGGAATTACCAACTTTAATGCACGCAGGTTTTCCTTCTTTTGAATATTTTATTGCTTCTTCCTCACTTTTAAAAAGTGGTATTTCATCTCCATTATTAAATCGAGTGACATTCAAGTCTTCGGTTGAAACGACATATTTCCCAATTCTTACAGCTTGACTATGCGAAAAGATTGTAATACAAATAAATACAAATAGGATTTTAAAGTGCATATTTCTGATTGTTTAAATAAAATTAATAATAATCTATCTGTTAAAAATGCGTGATAGATAAAAAGGTTTATTCAATTGTAATTTCTTTTTACTTTTGAAAAAATCAATTTTTATGTCCTACCAATTTTCTGTCGAGAATCGTTTCTTAAAATACGTTCAAATCGATACAGCTGCTGACCCTAACTCAGAGTCATTTCCCTCCTCTGCAAAGCAAAAAGATTTAGCAAAAGTGCTTTATCAAGAATTGATTGATTTGGGGTTGGATGAAGTTGAAATGGACGAATGGGGATATGTATTTGCAACTATTCCATCAAATTCTGATAAAGAAAATATTCCAACAATTTGTTTGTGCTCCCACATGGATACGGCGCCTGATTGTTCAGGGACTGGAGTAAAACCAATTGTTCATAGAAACTACGACGGAAATCCCATTGTGCTTCCAGATGACAATTCACAAGTGATTACAGTAGAACGTCATTCGTACTTAAAATCCAAAATCGGTGATGACATTATTACGGCAAGTGGAACAACTTTACTCGGGGCAGACGATAAAGCAGGTGTGGCAATAATCATGGACTTTGCTCAGTTTTTAGTTCAAAATCCGGAGGTGAAACACGGTAAAGTTCGAATTTTATTTACTCCAGACGAAGAAGTTGGAAGAGGAGTGGAAAAATTGGACATGTCAAAAGTAAATGCTGATTTTGGATATACGCTTGATGGTGGACAACTTGGAGATATTGAAGATGAGACGTTTTCTGCGGATGCTGTAAAAATTATTTTCAATGGAATCAGCGCGCATCCGGGCTACGCAAAAAATAAAATGATTAATGCCATTAAATTGGCTTCCGAATTGGTTGATTCACTTCCAAAAGATCGTTGGTCACCTGAAACTACAAGTCATCGTGAGGGATTTGTTCATCCGGTTT
>CANGLG010000062.1 GCA_947454395.1 Flavobacteriales bacterium | reverse complement strand
TTGAATCCCAAAAAAATCGTGGTTGTTTCCTCTGCTCCTCAAATTCGTTTTCCCGATTGCTATGGTATTGATATGGCTAAAATGGGAGATTTCATTGCTTTTGAAGCAGCGATACAATTGCTAAAAGATCACAAAAAGGAGCACATTATTAATGATGTATACAAACGTTGCTTAAAACAACTTGATCTTCCAAAGGAGCAAGTTAGGAATTTTGTCAAGGAAATATACGCTCCATTCAGTGATGAAGAAGTTTCAACAAAAATTGCCAAACTTCTTACTCCCAAAAACATCCATGCGAAAGTGGAAATCATCTTTCAGAAAGTGGAGAATTTACATAAGGCATGTCCAGAAAACAAAGGTGACTGGTATTTTACTGGAGATTATCCAACGCCAGGTGGAAATAAAGTAGTGAATAAAGCATTCATTAATTGGATGGAAAAAAGAAACGAAAGAGCCTATTAATACTTAAAATTATAACTATTCAGAATTTTTATTGCAGCTCCTTTTTGACTTTCTACAAATTGGATTGTCTTTTGTGAAAAATGATGCAAATCACCTTCTAAATCGTTAAGTACTTTTTCCAATTCTTTGTTATTTTTTACTTCGAATCCAATTCCATTTTTCAAGAAGGAATCAGCTTCTGGGAACTTACTATGCTTTGGACCAAATAAAACGGGTAACCCGAAAACAGCTGGTTCAAGAATGTTATGAAGTTTGCCTGAAAATCCACCTCCAACAAATGCTATTTTCCCATAAGAATACGCTGTTGCCAATTGTCCAATGGTATCTAATATCAAAACTTGCTGACCATGATAATTACCATCAAATTTTGTGAATCGAATTGCTTTTGAATCTAACTTCTGTTGAATTACTGATATATTGGATTCCGAAACATTATGTGGAGCCAAAATAATTTTTTGATTCGAATTTTTCTTTAAAAATGAAATAAGTATTTCTTCCTCGGGAGCCCAACTACTTCCAAAAATTATCGCCTTATTACCATTTAAAAAAGTTTCAAATCGTTCTTTTTCAGGAGTACTTTTTAATTCTTTTGAAGCTTCAAAAATGGATTTATTCTCAATGACTCTATCAATGCGTGTGTCTCCAATTATCTCATAATTACCCAATCCCAATCGATCAAGTAATAATGCGGTTGTTTCATTTTGAACAAAGAAAAAACGAACATTTTTTAATGCTTTTCTGAAAAGAGCGCCATACCATTTGAAATAAATCTGGTTAGGCCGTAAAAGTGTTGAAATTGAAAATATTGGAACATTAATTTTTGCAGCTTCATTTAAAAAATTAGGCCAAAATTCATACTTCACAAATATTCCTGCAACCGGGTTTAATATTGATAAAAATTTTGCTGCATTCTTTTTTGTATCAAAAGGTAAATACAAAGCATAATCAACAGGATGAACTCTTTTGTTGTAGTTTAAAAATCCCGATGGTGAGAAAAAGGAAACTACAATAAAGACCTCAGTATCTTTGTTTTTCAAAAGATTCATTAATGGCAAACCTTGGTCAAATTCCCCGAGTGACGCACAATGAAACCAAAATATTTTTTTCTCCTTCGGAATTTCAAGCAATGTTTGTTCCCAAAGTTTTCTTCCTTTAATACCTGTGTTTATTTTAGCATTGAACAATGCAAAAAACTTCAAAATAAAAGTGGAAACAACAGTTAAAAAATTGTAGATAAGCAACATCAATCGAAATAATAATCTTTAGGTTGACGTTGGTAAAATGGAATGTACCATCCAATTCGCAAACCGTATTGTACATCTACCCTCGTTTTGCTACTGACAGGAATCGCTGGTTGATCAAAAAAAATAGTTCGTCTGTTTTTTGTAAATCCTTCTTGAAAATAGAATCCACCATAAAAATTCCAAGCACCTGCATTTGCTAAAAAGGAATAGCCCAAAAATTGATGCAAATTAATTCCTGTAGTCAATCTATCATACCCTTTTTTGTAATCTAATTCAAGTTGAGGAACAACTTGATCATTTGTTTCGATTCGTAGGTGATGTAACAAATAGCCCGCACCAAAATGAACCAAAAATCCAGAGTTGGCATTCGGACTAAACAAAGGGATCAATTTTCCAAATGAAAGATTTGAATTAAAACCCCTGGGAAAAACTAAAACTCTTGCAACATCGCCATTTACGTCAGTAATGTGTCCGTAATCATCTACTAATTGATCAAATAATCCTGTCATTCGGGTTTGATTGCCAAAAATAAAATTGCCATCCACTCCCCAATACCAGTTTTGATTTGTTTTATAGCCTGCAGAAATTCCTATGTGATTTAAAAAGCCGTATCTATCTGCTAAATCTAATGCCGTCCAATTTCCACCATAATGAACACCAATCAATGGAGATGAAATGACAGAATCTCTAACATTTCTTTGCGCAAGCAGTTTAAAAAAGCTAATAAGAACGAGAAAAGTTATTGAAATCCAAACTTTCATTTGTCAAAGGTAAAATCTATTTTTTAACGAACGTTCTTTTTTACAAAATGTTGTTTGAGTTAAATGTTGTGATTAGCAAGTTATTTTTCAATAAAAATGAACAAAATGAATAGCGAAAATGTGTAACTTCGCCATTCTAATATATTTTCAGATGAAGAAAATTCAAATGGTAGACTTAGTTTCTCAATATGAGAAGATAAAGCCTGCAATTGACTCAGCAATAATGGATGTTATTCAAAACGCACAATTTATTAATGGGCCTGAGGTTACTGCGTTTCAAGATGAATTAAAATCATATCTTGGAGTAAAGCACGTGATTCCTTGCGCAAATGGAACTGATGCTTTACAAATTGCAATGATGGCGCTGGGATTAAAACCTGGTGATGAGGTTATAACTCCTTCATTTACTTATATTGCTACAACTGAGGTGATTGCATTATTAGGTCTTAAACCAGTTTTTGTAGAGGTTAATAAAGATACTTTTTGTATTGATGCTAGCGCAATAGAAGCAGCCATAACGCATAAAACTAAAGCGATTGTTCCCGTTCATCTTTACGGACAAGCGGCTGACATGAATGCAATTATGGAAATTGCAAAAAAACACAACCTTTCTGTTATTGAAGACAATGCACAAGCCATTGGCTCTGATTATCATTTAACAGATGGTACTGTAGTTAAAACTGGAACCATCGGTGATATAGGTTGTACTTCTTTTTTTCCATCAAAAAATTTAGGCTGTTACGGAGACGGAGGTGCTATTTTCACAAACAACGATGAACTGGCTGAAAAACTTCGTATGATTTCTAATCACGGTCAGAGCAAAAAATACTATCACGATGTCATTGGTTGTAATTCACGTTTAGACAATATACAAGCAGCAGTTTTAAGAATAAAGCTTCGTCAACTTGACAATTATATTGATGCAAGGCGTGCCGTTGCTGATTATTATGATGCTTTTTTCGGTCCAATGACTGGAGTTCAAATTCCTTTTCGTTCTCATGATTCAAAACATGTTTTTCATCAATATACATTAATCTTAGATGGACATAACCGTGACGGTTTAAATGAATATTTGGCTAAGAGTGATGTGCCTTCAATGATTTATTACCCTGTTCCTGCGCACCGCCAAAAAATGTTTGAAACATTTGGAAGTGCAGCAACTAATTTACCTATTACGGACTGGTTGACTGAACGTGTTATTTCTCTTCCCATTCATACTGAGATGCAAGAAGAACAACTTGAGTTTATTGCCAAATCTGTTTCAGAATACTTAAATAAATAAACCTAAAAACACCTACTACAAATGAAAAAAATTACCGTTGTTGGAACAGGTTATGTTGGACTCGTGACTGGAACTTGTTTCGCTGAAACCGGAAATCTAGTAACTTGTGTTGACATTGATGAAAACAAGGTTGAAAAGATGAAAAAAGGGATTATTCCCATTTATGAACCTAACTTAGATACATTATTTGAGCGAAATATTCAAGCTAACAGGTTATCTTTTACAACATCTTTAGAGCAGGGAATTGAAGGTGCTGAAATTATTTTTTTAGCGCTACCTACACCTCCGGGTGAAGATGGGTCTGCCGATTTATCTTACATTTTAGGCGTCGCTGAACAATTGGGTAAGTTGATCACGAACTATAAGGTAATCGTAGACAAAAGTACGGTTCCTGTGGGAACGGCCGAAAAAGTACATAATGCCATTAAAGCTAATGCAAAAACTGATTTTGCTGTGGTTTCTAATCCTGAATTTTTACGAGAAGGCTTCGCTGTAAGTGATTTTATGAAACCAGATCGAGTAGTTATAGGAACAAGCGATGAACGAGCAAAGAAAATAATGGAAAGTCTCTATAAACCTTTCGTTCGTCAAGGAAATCCAATATATTTTATGGATGAGAAATCTGCGGAACTTACTAAATACGCTGCAAATTCATTTCTAGCGACTAAAATTACATTCATGAATGAAATTGCTAATTTTTGTGAGCTTGTAGGCGCGGATGTGGATAAAGTTAGAGTAGGGATAGGATCAGACGAAAGAATAGGAAAAAGATTTTTGTTTCCGGGAATCGGTTATGGTGGCTCTTGCTTTCCAAAGGATGTTCAAGCACTTGTGAAATCAGGGAAGGAAAATAACTTTGAATTTGAGATTCTGAATGCTGTAATGAAAGTAAATGAGGATCAGAAAACAGTCCTTTTTCCAAGGATGAAAAATTTTTTCAGAGGGGATTTAAAGGGTAAAAGAATCGCACTTTGGGGTTTGGCATTCAAGCCTGATACAGACGATATTCGCGAGGCTCCAGCCTTATACATGATAAATGAACTATTGAATGAGGGAGCAAAAATAACAGCCTATGACCCAGAAGCAATGCCAAATGTTCAAAAACTATTAGGAGACAAAATTTCATTTTCAACCGATGAATATGAAGCATTAATTGAAGCAGATGCTTTATTGATTTGTACAGAATGGGGGATTTTTAGAAATCCGGATTTCGATAGAATAAAATCACTTTTAAACGACGCCGTAATTTTTGACGGTAGAAATCTTTTCGAAATAGAAGAAATGAGTGAAAAAGGATTCTTTTATGCAAGTATAGGTAGAAACTTAATTGAAAAATAAGATGAAAAGAGTATTAATAACAGGGGCTGCAGGTTTTTTAGGTTCTCACCTTTGCGATCGATTCATAAAAGACGGATATCACGTTATAGGTATGGATAACCTAATAACTGGTAGATTAAAAAACATAGAACATTTATTCAAATTAGAGAATTTTGAATTTTACAATCATGACGTTTCCAAATTCATTCATGTTCCGGGAAATCTTGATTATATTCTACACTTTGCATCTCCGGCGAGTCCTATTGATTATTTAAAAATTCCAATACAAACACTTAAAGTTGGTTCTCTTGGAATACATAACTGTCTTGGATTGGCAAAAGCAAAAGGAGCTCGTGTATTAATTGCTTCTACTTCTGAAGTTTATGGAGATCCGACTGTTCACCCGCAACCGGAAGAGTATTGGGGAAATGTAAATCCAGTTGGTCCGCGTGGAGTTTACGATGAAGCTAAACGCTTTCAGGAAGCAATTACGATGGCTTACCATAATTTCCACGGTATTGAAACAAGAATTGTTCGAATTTTCAATACCTACGGACCAAAAATGAGATTGAATGACGGACGTGTTCTTCCAGCCTTTATCGGTCAAGCTTTACGTGGAGAAGACTTAACTGTTTTTGGAGACGGTTCACAAACTCGTTCTTTTTGTTATGTAGATGATTTGGTTGAAGGAATTGTTCGATTATTGAAAAGTGATTATCCTTATCCAGTTAACGTTGGAAATCCTTCTGAAATAACTATTGCCGAATTCGCAGAGGAAATCATTCAGTTAACAGGTACACAACAAAAAGTGATTTATAAAGATTTACCTGTTGATGATCCGAAACAACGACAACCAAATATTACAAAAGCAAGAGAAATTCTTAATTGGGAGCCAAAAATTGATCGAATTGAAGGATTAAAAAGAACCTACGATTATTTCAAAAGTCTTTCTAAAGAGGAACTTATGGAAACAGACCATAATAATTTTGATAAATACATAATTAAATAAAATGGGATTTTTTGCACACGAAACGGCTTTTGTTGATGACGGTTGTCAAATTGGTGATGGTACAAAGATTTGGCATTTTTCACATATCATGAGTAATTGCATAATTGGTGAAAATTGTAACATTGGTCAAAATGTTGTCGTATCACCAGAAGTGATTTTAGGTAAAAACGTAAAAGTTCAAAATAACGTTTCAATATATACAGGTGTTGAATGTGAGGATGATGTTTTTTTAGGACCTTCGATGGTATTTACAAATGTCACCAATCCTAGAAGTGGTGTAAATCGACGTGGCCAGTATTCAAAAACAGTAGTGAAAAAAGGTGCTAGTATTGGTGCAAATGCCACCATAGTTTGTGGACATGATATAGGCCGCTACGCATTTGTTGGTGCCGGGGCTGTTGTCACTAAACACATTCCAGATTACGCATTAGTTGTTGGTAATCCAGCTCGTCAAATAGGATGGATGAGTGAATTTGGGCATCGATTGATCTTCAATGAACAAGGAATAGCAGAATGCCCAGAAAGTAAAGAAAAATTTGAGCTTAAAGAAAATCAAGTAAAAAAATTATAATGCCGAATAAAAAAATAAAATTTGCCGTTGTTGGAGCTGGACACATTGGTAAACGACATGCAGAAATGATTCGTCGGGACCAAGAAGGTGAACTTGTCGCAATGGTTGATATTCGCGGTAAAGAGGAATGTGGTGCTCAAGATTTTGATGTGGCTTTTTTTACCTCTATAGATGATTTGTTATCAAGCGGATTAGAATTTGAGGTTGTTAATATTTGTACCCCTAATGGATTACACGCTGAACAATCACTTAAAGCCTTAGAAGCGAAAAAGCATGTGGTTTGCGAAAAACCAATGGGCCTCACAAAAGAAAGTTGCGAAAAAATTATTTTTAAAGCACTACAAGTTTCAAGGCAAGTTTTTTGCGTCATGCAAAATAGATATTCTCCACCTTCCGAATGGATTAAAGAAGTTGTTTCAAAAGGAATCCTTGGAGAAATTTATATGGTCCAACTAAATTGCTATTGGAATAGAGACGAACGCTACTATAAACCAGGTGGTTGGAAAGGCACAAAAGATTTAGATGGTGGTACCTTGTTTACCCAATTTTCCCATTTCATCGATATCATGTATTGGTTATTTGGTGACATAGACAATATTCAAGGTAAGTTTGCAGACTTTAATCATCAAAACACGACCGACTTTGAAGATTCAGGATTTGTTAGCTTTGATTTTATTAATGGTGGAATGGGTTGTATAAACTATTCTACTGCTGTTGCCAATCAAAATTTAGAATCTTCCATGACAATTGTTGGAAAGAATGGAAGCGTAAAAATTGGCGGACAATATATGAATGAAGTTGAGGTCTGTAATATCGCAGGTTATGAAATGCCTGTTTTGAAAGAATCAAATCCAGCGAACGATTACGGTCCATACAAAGGTTCTGCTGCTAATCATAATTATGTAATTTCAAATGTAATTGACACATTAAAAGGCAGAACTTCCCCAACTACAAACGCACTTGAAGGGCTTAAAGTAGTTGAAATGATCGAAAGAATCTATAAAGTAAGAAATGAACAACTAACCTACACAAAATAAAATGAGTAAATTAATCTACGACAAACTGGTCGACCACGAAGCGAAATTGGCTGTAATCGGACTTGGATATGTTGGATTGCCAATAGCGCTTGAATTTGCACGCAAAATCAAAGTAGTCGGTTTTGATATCAATCAACAACGTGTTGATATGATGAAAAATAAAATCGATCCAAGTAATGAACTTGAATCTAAAGATTTCGAAGGCTGTGATATACTATTCACATGTAATCTCGAGGATCTTAGAGATGTTCAATTTTTTATCATTGCAGTACCAACTCCGATTGATGACGCTAATCTTCCCGACTTAAAACCATTACTTGGTGCAAGTAAAACAGTTGGGGCAGTTTTGAAGGCAGGAGATTATGTTGTTTATGAATCCACTGTTTATCCTGGTTGTACTGAAGAAGATTGTATTCCTGTTCTGGAAGAAATGTCAGGACTGAAATTTAAAACAGATTTCAAAGTTGGATATTCACCTGAACGAATTAATCCGGGAGACAAACAACATACGCTGCAAAATGTAATTAAAGTTGCCTCTGGTTGTTGCGATGAATCTTTAGAGCAAATTGCCAAAACTTATGAACTTGTTGTGGCTGCTGGAGTTCACAGAGCTCCAACAATTAAAGTTGCTGAAGCTGCAAAAATCATCGAAAACACACAACGTGATGTAAACATTGCTTTGATAAATGAGTTGTCAATTATCTTCAATAAACTGAAAATTAATACGTTTGATGTTTTGGAAGCAGCAGGGACAAAATGGAATTTCTTAAAATTCTCTCCAGGTCTTGTTGGTGGACATTGCATTGGAGTTGATCCGTATTATTTGACTCACAAAGCGCAACAATCGGGATATCATGCTCAAGTGATCACAAGTGGACGATACGTAAATGATTCCATGGGATTTTATATCGCGAAACAAACAGTTAAAAAAATCATCGCGCAAGGAAAACACATTCAAGATGCAAAAGTTTTGATAATGGGAGCCACTTTTAAAGAAGACGTAAGTGACATTAGAAACTCCAAAGTGATTGACATTGTAAATGAACTTAAATCATTTCAAGTGCATGTTGACATTATAGATCCCCATGCTGACTCCAACGAAATGTTGCATGAATATGGCGTTGGACTTGTTTCAAAAGCTGGGCAAGATTATGATGCAATAATTGTAGCTGTTAATCACAAAGAATACATCGACTTGAATGAAAATTATTTCAAAGGAATTCTAAAAGAAGAAAAAGGTGTTTTTGTTGATGTAAAAGGAATTTACAAAGGGAAAATAAACGAATTAGAATACTGGAGCTTGTAATATGAAACAATTTGCAAAGAAAATTCTAGTCACTGGTGGTGCAGGATTTATTGGTTCACATGTCGTAAGAAGGTTATTGAAAAAATATCCTGATTATCTAATTGTGAATGCGGACAAACTTACATATGCAGGCAATTTAGAAAATTTGATAGATGTTGATTCACTTCCGAATTATCGTTTTGAAAAATTAGATATTGTTGACGCAGATTCCGTTCATTCAGTTTTTTCGAAATACGAAATAACAGATGTCATTCACTTAGCTGCAGAATCACATGTAGATCGCTCCATTGAAGGACCAATGGAATTTGTTATGACCAATGTTGTTGGAACAGCGAATTTACTTCAGGCTGCAAAAGACACATGGAAAGGTGAATCAAACCATGTTTTTCATCATGTTTCAACGGATGAGGTTTATGGAAGTTTGGGTGATGAAGGTTTATTTACAGAGGAAACACCATACGACCCAAGAAGTCCTTACTCGGCATCCAAAGCATCATCAGATCATTTCGTTATGGCTTATTTCCATACGTATGGATTGCCAATTAAAATGTCTAATTGCTCTAATAATTATGGGAGTCATCATTTTCCAGAGAAATTAATTCCATTGATGATTCACAATATTCAACACAAAAAACCACTTCCTATTTATGGGAAAGGAGACAATATACGTGATTGGCTTTGGGTAGAAGATCATGCAAGTGCAATAGATGCAATTTTTCACAATGGCAGAGTAGGTGAATCTTATAATGTTGGTGGTTTGAACGAATGGACAAATATTGAACTTGTTCGTTTTCTTTGTCAATTAATGGATGAAAAATTAGGTAGAAAAACTGGTGAATCAGAAGAATTAATTACCTATGTAACAGATAGAGCTGGGCATGATAAGCGCTACGCAATTGATGCATCCAAACTCGAACAAGAATTAGGCTGGACACCATCCATTACATTTGAAGTTGGACTTTCAAAAACAGTTGATTGGTATTTAGAAAATCAAAGTTGGGTTGAAAAAGTGACCAGTGGTTCATACAAAGACTACTATCAAACCATGTACGCAAACAGATAATTTGATGGGCATTTTCGATCGGTTTTTCAAAAAAAAAGAAGTCCTACCTCCTTTTGAGTTATCAAGAATAAAGGTCGATATGCACAGTCATTTGATACCAGGTATTGATGATGGTTCGAAAGATATGGATCAAACCATTGCAATGCTTGCCAAATTTGAATCACTTGGTTATAAAAAGGTAGTAACTACGCCACACATAATGTCGGATGGTTACCCAAATACTCCTGATATCATCTATTCCGGATTGGAAGAAGTTCGCAAAGCAATTAAGGAAGCTGGACTGAAAATTGAAATTGAGGCAGCGGCAGAGTACTATTTTGACGAGACCTTGATGCCAAAAATCAAAAACAAAGAATTGTTGACATTTGGTGACCAATATGTGTTAGTGGAATTTGCTTTTCATTCTCCTCCCCAGTACTTGGAACAACTTTTTTTTGAATTACAAACAAACGGATATCGGCCGGTTGTAGCTCATTTTGAACGTTACATGTATTACCTCGGAAATATTGAAAAAGCAATTGAGTGGAGGCAAAAAGGAATCAATATCCAAGTAAATTTGAACTCCTTAACGGGTCATTATGGTCCGGATATTCGCAAACAAGCTGAACGTTTAATTGATGCCGGCGAATTCGATTTCGTTGGAACAGATTGCCATCGCATCGAACATTTAATGATTTTAGAAGATCATTTGAATATGCCTTATTTCCATAAAATCGGAAATTACCTTTTAAAAAATAGGGCATTGTGAAATTGCATCTGCTTCGTCACGCAAAAACTAATAAACACGCCGATTCCGGACGCGATTTTGACCGAAAGTTAATGGAGAAAGGGAAGTCTCAGGCCAATGAAATGGCTAAATTCCTTACTACAAAAAATTGGGAACACACAGTACTTTTTTGTTCTGAGGCCAAACGAACAAAAGAAACATTCGAATACATTCAGAATAAAAACAAGTTCAAAGAAGTGTCATTTTATCAAAGCCTTTATTTGGCAGAATTGAGAGATTTGTTGGAATTCATTTGGAAGGTGGATTCAAAAAATGACGTATTTATCGTCGGTCATAACAATGGGCTTTCGGATTTGGCTACCTACTTTTTGGGCGAAGACACGCATCTAAAAACTTGTACCTACCTCTGTATTTCATTTGAAGCCGAATTTTCATCGGAATGGAGCAGCGATTTAGGAATCATTCAACAAGTGTATAGACCTGAAGTGTAATTTACGACTATCTTTGTTCCATGCAAACCGTTTCCCAAGAACTAATCAAGCGATTTCAAGAAAACAAAGTGACTAACCTTTCCAACGATTTTGGAAATTTTATTTTGATTTCACTTCCAAATAAAAACGGAAACAAAATCCTTATGACAAATAATTTGTCAGATTTTAAAATGAACGTTCACGAAAAGCACCAAGGAGATGAATATAATGAACTTTACTTCTACTTACCAAGCTATTGGGACTTGGCAGATATAGAAAATGATAAAATGAATTGGGTTTTTGCATGGCTGGAAAAGTTAGAAAATCATGTCATTGAAAAAAACACTTGGTTTGGGAACGGACATACGATACCATGCGGAAAAGAACTCAAACCACTTTCAGAAACAATGCTTCAAAATCACTTCATTTTAGCCAATCCGATTGAATTAAATGAGGAACTCTCACCCTTAATAATTGAGGATAAAACAATTCGCTTTTTAGCTGTGATTCCTATTTTTGAAGATGAAATGGATTACAAACAAGGAAAAGGAACGGCGAAACTCTTTAAAAAATTCGAACAAGCGAAAGTCTCAGAAAAATTGGATGACTACCGAAAAACCGTTTTGAAAAACCGCTGGAATTTCTTTGGAAAATGAAAATTGAAAATTTTAAGGCACATTTAGCACTGCTTTTTGTCAATATACTTTATGGTGCTAGTCATGTGCTTGCCAAGGGGGTTATGCCACAATTCTTAACGCCCAATGTGTTCATTTTATTTCGAGTTGTAGGTGCAACAGTTCTATTTTGGTTGATCTCAATGCTTTATGGGAGGGAGAAAATAAACAAAAAGGATTTTCCGCTCTTAATTGCTTGTGGATTGTTTGGTGTAGCTATAAATCAGCTG